>NZ_JADPZX010000003.1:300000-456831 GCF_015712165.1 Streptomyces spinoverrucosus
CCAGGCGGGTGCGCTCAGCAGTGGACGCAGACGGGTGAACAGGGCGAGGAGGTCGGGGCCCCACTGCTCGCGGAAGGTGGGGTCGAGGCGTGCGATGTCGAGTTCGTTGGCGGCGGACAGTTCGGCGAAGTCGCGCAGCAGGGCACGATCCGGGGTGAACGTGCGGCTCGTGAAGCGGTCGCGGAAGGCAGCGTTCGGATCGGCCAGGGCGGGGTAGGAGGCGCCGCGGTCACAGCTGCCGTAGAAGTACACCAGGGCTTCGGCCTCCGGGCCGATCACCGCGGCCAGCTCCTCTCGGCTGGCGAGGGGCAGCAGGGCGGTGGGGAATCCGTCGGTTCCGTAGCAGGCGTGGCACAGTCCGGCGAGCTGGAGGGCGGGGCGTGCGCCCCACGTGGCGAGCTGCTGCTGGACGCGTTCCAGGTGGGCGAGAAGGGTGCCTCCGGGGTGGTCGATCTCGGCTGCGCCGAGTCGGCGTAGCAGCGAGACGGCCTGGGTGGTGGCGCCTGTCGGACTGGACAAGTGGTTATTCCTTTCGGTCCGTTCCGGGTCGGCACCCGCCGTGCCCTCGCCAATGCGTCCGGATCGCCGCGAAGGCAGCGGGCGGGTTGCCGCCCTGGGCCCTGCAAGGATGATCAACCCTCCCCATATCCAAGTCAATCCACTGATTCGCTGGGGAACACCCAAGCATTACCTTGGAGATGTGACTCTTGACGATCTCCGCATCTTCGCCGCGGTGTGCCACGCGGGCTCCTTGAGCGCCGTTGCCCGCGATCTGTCCTGCACGCAGTCCGCGGTCAGCCAGCATGTGAAACGGCTTGAGCGGGAACTGGGCATCAGCCTGATCGAGCGGCACTCACGAGGAGTTGTGCCCACCCAGGCAGGGCACCTCCTCCAGGCCGCGGTCGCCGACGGCCTGGGCGGAATCGACCACGCGCTGCGCAGAATCGAGGAACTGGCCCGCGGAGAAGGAGGCTCCGTACGGATCACCACCGGCGCCACCACCGTCCGGCACTTCATGTCCGCCGCCGTCGTCGACTTCCGCCGACGCTTCCCTCAGGCCAGTCTCGAATTCCAGACCGAGACGTCAAGTCGTAGTTGCTCCGACGCACTCGCCGCCGGCCGCGTCGACCTCGCCTGGATCACCCTCGGCTCCCCGGTCCAGGGCATCGAGCAGCGCACGGTCGTCGAACTGCCCTGGGCGCTCGCCGTCGCGGCCGGTGACCCCTTTGCGGCCAGACCCTTCATCGAACCGGCCGACCTGCAGAACGCCCGGCTCATCGGGCTGCCGGAGAACTCGATCTCCCGTTCCCAACTCGACTCCTGGCTCACGGAATCGGGGATACGGCCGGTCTTCGACACCAGCGTCGCCGACTGGGACACCGCGATCCTGCTGGCCGAACTGGGACTCGGACACGCCGTCGTCCCCGCCTTGCCCGACTGGCAGGGGCCCGGGCACCCGGACCTGCGCCTGGTCCCCATCCCCGCGCTCCCTGTCCTCACCGCCGGATGGGCGGTCCGCCGCTGGGACACCCTCTCCCCGCTGGCCCGCGCGTTCGCCGACACCGTCGCCCAGCACTGCGGGCAACAGCCCCACCTCTCGGCGTCCGGCACCGACGACGTCCGGACAACGACCTGACGCCGACCGGCTCTACTCGACGGGCTGGGCCACCACTCACAACGCCGGTGCGTCATAGGGCGGTTCGACGCCGACCTCGCTTCGCGCTGCCTGGCATAGGCTCGTTGTGTGCGGTGGCATCAAATACTCGGCTTCGTGGCCGCGGTCATACCCCTCACATTGATTCCCGGCATCTGTCTCACGTTGCTACCGCAGTTCCTCACGTCCAGCCGCCCCGTCGCGCCACAGGTTGCGATCCTCGCGTTCGCACCGCGACGGCGTGCTGAGTCGCATGCTGCAGGTCGGGGTACGTGCCGCGGCGGGCGGCTACGTCCGCTCCACAGGATGGCCGGGCTCGATGCGGCGGGCGTCGCTGAGCCGTAGCAGCGGTTCGCCGGAGCCCTCCCGCGCGCCCCACTCGACCGGGTCGAGGATGAACCCGATGTGGTCGCTGCCGCCGGCGTGCCCCACGACCCGGCCGACGAAGTACGCCTCGCTGTCCTGAAGGACGACGGCGCCGCCGTATCCCTGTCGCCAACGGACGTCCCGGAACTTGTCGACCCCGTCGTCGCCGGTCCGCCCGCCGAAGAGCTCGGCCAGTCCCAGCTGTTCCCGGGCCAGCAGATGGACGGCCAGGAACCGCGCCGAGCGCGCCACCCGGAAGGTCTGGTTGGCCTCGGACAGCCACACCACGAACCGCACGGGCCGCAGGGAGCACTGTGAGGCGAACCCGACCAGGCACCCGGCGCGTTCCCCGCCCGACGCGGCCGTCACCACGCACATGTCGGGATCGAGTCGGCCGGTGAAGGCGTCCATGTCCGCCATGCCTGCGCTCCTCCTGTTCTCTCCCGCCGCGGTCGGCCGAGCCACGGCATCACCTCACCACGTCATCGGCCCGTATGCCATGGGATGGGAGGTACCTCTCCGGAGCCGGTGGGTCTGTCAGCACGGTGCGGTGGTGCCGGGCACCAGCCGAACCCCCAGCCGGTCACGGGCAGAGGGGCTCCTCACCGCCGTCCCGGTCGGACCGTGGCCAGACGTAGGGCAGGTCGTCGGGCACGCCCGGGAAGGCGGCCGCGTACGCCTCCGGGTCCTTGCGTACGAGTGCGGAGCGGTGACTGCGGTGGAAGGCCTCGTCGCCGAGCCAGGGCGGCAGTTCCCCGGCGGCCGCGAGAGCGGACTGACCGCGCACGCGAGCACCCGGACGGCACGCGCCGAATCCGGCGACCAGGGAGGCCGCACAGCTGTCCTGGTGCCCCTGCTCACGCCATACCCGGCAGACCTCCAGCCCGTACCGGACAAGTGCCTCCTCGTACCCGCTCCACATGCGCACGGCCGGGTGCCGGCGCCAGCCGTAGCCCGGCACGGTCAGCCCCCGCAGAATTTGCAGCGCCTCGACGCGCTGCTTGCCCAGACGGCGGCGGTCGAGCAGCAGGGCGGAGCGCCGGAAGTCCGGATCGGGCAGGAACGTCTGCATGATCGCTGTCCTGACGTGCGGTGGGGGAGGAACTAGTGCCCTGGGGCGGCAGGCCTTCCGGTGCGGGCTGTGGCGGTGGAGCCGGCACATCGGTGCGGCGGCGTACCGTTCAGGGAGAGCGCGAGGACCGCCCGATCGTCGTTGTCGGATCGCGCGGACCAGCGTTCCGAGTCGGTCCGGACGAACGACACGACGGCGTCGGGGCGCGGTGGCTGCTCACCGCGGAACCGTTCGGTGAGCCGCTCCAGGACCGGGTAGAAGACGCCGTCGGCGTCGCGGGCCTCGCTCACTCCGTCCGTGTACACGACGAGAACCTCCCCGGGCCCGAGCGGGTGCACGGTCGTGTCGTCGCCGTCCGCCGCCAGTTTGCCCAGACCCAGGGGCAATCCCGGCGCGGTGATCAACCGTCGGGCGCCCTGAGGGCCGATCACCAGCGGCGAGGGGTGGCCGCGGTCGACGATGCGCACCTCGTTGGCGTCCGGCGGGAATTCCAGGACCAGGGCGGTGACGAACAACTCGGGGTCGCCTTCGTCGGCGGCGGGGCTGTTGCGGGCGATGCTGAGTTCCAGCCGGTCGGCCAGACTGCTGAGGCTCCGCCACTCATGGGCCGACACCCGGAAACTGCCCAGTACCGCCGCGACCGTCTGGACCGCGCCCAGGCCCTTGCCGCGGACGTCGCCGATGATCGCACGTACGCCGAAGGGCGTCTCGCACACGTCGTACAAGTCCCCGCCGACGAGCGTCCCGCCCTCTCCGGCCTCGTAGAACCCGGCGGCGTGCACGGGGCCGAGGCGGCGCGGTACGGGCCGTAGCAGGGCCCGCTGCATGGCTTCGGCGACCGAGTTCGCCCGGATGAGGTGTTGCCGGGTCCGCTCCCGCTGCCAGGACAGTGCGACGCCGGCGATGCCGATGAGGAACGTGGCGATGTACATGGCGATGTGGTGCTGCTCGTCGAAGTGGCCGGGGCGGCGGGCTGCCATCCACATCTGCAGGCCCAGGCAGACCACGGCCGACAGCGCCGTGCCCCGTGGGCCGCGTGTCGCAGCGGCCAGCGGCGGGACGGCGACGAGCATGAAGCTCACCGGCTCACGGCCCCGGACGAGCACTTCCGCGAGCACGTCGAGGGCCACCGCGATCAGCGGCAACCACCACACCCACCCCCGGCGCACGGACGGGGGCCGCAGCGCGGCGAGCAGGTTGCGGACGGACACGGCGCGCCCCCTAGCTTCCGTGCTCGCCGGGGCCGGACACGGAGCCCGCGGATCCGGCCGGCGTCGTGCCGCGTGACGCGCGGTCGGCCGCGTCGGACAGGCCGGCCTCGATACGGGAGAGCTGGCGGGCGAGGCTGTGCAGCCACAGATCGAGGTCGACCAGCACGGGCACCGGCATTCCGCCCGGCTGCGTGGCTCCCGCCCACGACCCCGCCTCCCGCGCCCGGTCCAGTCGCGGCCGTTCGCCCGTGCACAGGGCGGCGAGCCGGTCGGTGGTCTCCGCCAGTGTCCGGGCGCCGTCGCGTGCCCGGTCGGCGGCATCCCGGGGCAGAGCGCTGGTGGGCAGGTCGACCCGGGGCAGCCATTGGGCGCCGAGCAGGATCTGGTTGGCCGCGATGAGCACGGCGTGCCAGTCGGCGTGAGGGGGCGCGCTGCCCGCCGGTTCGCTGCGGAACTGGGCGTAGGCGGACTCGGCGAGGCGCAACCGGTGCAGAGCGGGGAACGTCGGCGGGGCAGCGGCCGAGCCCGGGGGCACGGCCGTCAGCACCTCGACGGTTCCCTTGATCAGTGGGCCGCACTCCCGCAACAGGCCCGCCATGGTCCGGCGCACCTCCCGCCGGGCGCCGGCCGGCCAGGCCAGCATCGCGCACAGCAGACCGATGGCACTGCCGGTCACCACGTCCACGATCCGCTCCTCGGCCAGTTGCCAGGACGCCGGGGCGATCTGGGCGAACGCGGTGGCCACCACGAGGGTGAACAGTCCCTGCGCCCAGGCGATGCCGAACAGGGGCCCGAGCGCGAAGGCGATCAGCATGCCCGGCGCGAGGATCGCGGCGTACGCCTCGGTGTGCCGGCCGAGGCCGATGAGCAGGGCGCCCGCCACGACGGCACCCACGAGATTGCCGACGACGGCCTGGCGGATGGCCGACCAGGTCGCCCCCACGGTGGTGCGGCTCAGTGTCAGCACCGCCATAAGCACCCAGAAGCCGTGGGCCAGGTCGAGCGAACCGGCGACGAGTCGTGCGGCGGCGAGCGCCAGCGCGATCCGCAGGGCGTTCTGGAACTGGACCGAGCGGAGCGTCATGTTGCCGGTGATCCGGCGCACCCACAGGCAGGGCGTGGAGGCCGCCGTGTACCAGAACAGCTCCCGCGGCTCGATCGGCGGGGTGCGCCGCCCGTCGAGGCCGACGCGTACGGAGATCTCCAGGACCCGCACCGACTCGGCGACGGCGAGCAGCGCCGCCTGCCGACTCAGCACCGGCATCGGCGGAACCTCGGCGGCGGGCCCTGTCACCTGCCGCATGCGCGTCCGCTGAAAGCCGTCGATCGCCTCGTTCATCCGCTGCGGGCCGGGGGCGGGTCGGCCCTCCCGCAGGGCGGCGGCGGTCTCGTGGCACAAGGTCGCCACCTGGGGCAGCAGCGCCCCGGACGCCGTGTCGGGACGAGCCCGGCCGCGTTCGCCGCCGCCCACGTCGTCCCGGACGAGCTCGCGAAGTTCCCCGGTCTCGGTCAGATGGGCCAGCTGTTCGAGCAACCGGCGGGTGGCGGACCCCGCCTGCGAGAGGCCGCGGACCGCGCGGCCCGGGCCGGAGGGGCGTTCGGCGGGCGGCGTCCCGGACAGTCGCAGCCGCGCGCCGGCCGCCCGCAGGGCCTCGGGGGAGAGACGGGTACGCCCGGCGATGGTGTCGCCCGCCGTCGCGAGGGCCTCCGCGAGGGTCGTCCGGTACGCCTGGCCCGGCGGCTGCGGCAGCACGAACAGCTCGCACAGCGCCAGCACCACCACGCCGAAGGTGAGCCCGGCCAGCCGCAGCCACAGGGTCTGGGGTTCGTACGGCGGGAAGCAGGCCAGGATGTAGAAGAGCTGGAGTCCCGGTGCCGCCCCGGCCGGCCGTGGCCCCGCGATCGCCGCGAAGGCGAGGGCGAAGCCCACGACGAGCATCCCGAGCACCGCCGCCCAGGTCGCCACCGCCAGCACGGTCCCCAGCGCCACCAGCACCAGGCCCACCGGCAGCGCCTTCAGCATCACCTCGGCCCGCTGCCGCCCCGACCCGGGGATCGAGGACAGCAGCCCCAGGGCGATCGGCGCGAACAGCCCGTACAGCGCCGACACCGGCTCCTGGAGCCCGTACAGGAAGGGATAGAAGCCCGCGGACGCGGCGAGCGTCACCCGCACCGACCGGTGCAGGATCTCGGTCCGCTGCGCTCCGCCCTTCACGGCACACGCTCGCCACGACGCGCGTCCGAGCGGAGCGGCGGCACCCCGCCGAGGACCACGAGCGGCCGGTGGCGTACTGCCATGACGACGAAGGAAGCCGCCAGGATCACCCCCGGCGCGACACCGCCCAGCGGGCATGCCGTGACATGGCCGAGCGCGATCACGGCCGTACCCGCGACCGCGCCGGCGAGCAGGGCGTCCCTGCGCCCGAAGAAGCCGAGCTGGATGCGGAACAGAGCGACCGCGATGAAGGCCCCCCTCCGCGCGGCCGGCGAAGCCTCAGCGCGCATGAGCACGTTCCTCTCGGGCGGCGCCGCGGTGTCGTGGGCGGGGCGGACATGCACGACCCGATGCCATTGTCGGCCGCCCCTGAACGGACCGCAGCCCGGGAACACGTCCGCACCTCGGGCCCCGGCCCAGGGCCGGGACCCGAGGTCGAGGTCCACCGAGCACCTATGTCCTGCGAAGCGCGGGCATCGTCACTTCCGGTAGCCGAGGATCGTCATCATGCCGGACTCGGAGTGGTACTGGTTGTGGCAGTGCAGCATCCACAGGCCCGGGTTGTCGGCGTAGAAGTCGATGACGATCTTGCGGTGGGGCAGTACGTGGGCGGTGTCCTTGCGGGCTCCGGCGGCGTCGATGCCCGTGAGGGAGAACGTGTGCCCGTGCAGATGCACCGGGTGCCACATGTTGGTGGCGTTGATGAGGGAGATGCGGACCCGTTCACCTTCCCGGATCGGGATGCGATCTTCGATCGAATAGGGCTTGTGGTCGAAGCTCCAGTTGAACTTCTTCATCCCACCGGTCAGCTTGATGCGCATCTCGCGGTCCGGGTCGTCGTCGTTGAGGGCCACGGATTCGTGCGGCACGAGCCGCCTGGCGGGTACGACCCGGCCGTCGAGTTCGTCCGGGTGGGCGGTGGGCCGGGGGTTCGACCCGCTGCTGGTGCGCAGGACCGCCAGGGCCCGCGCGCCCTTGCCCTCGGCGAGCGCCACCAGCGGGAACACCCCGTCCTGGGCGGTGATGAGCACGTCGTAGCGCTCGGCCATGCCGAGCAGCAGCGCGTCCGTCGTCGTGTGCTCGACCGGGTAGCCGTCCGTGTGCGTCACCGTCATCTCGTGACCGCCCAGTGCCACCCGGAAGGCCGTGTCGCCCCCGGCGTTGATGATGCGCAGTCGAATGCGGTCCCCCGGACGGGCCCTGAAGACCGAAGGGGCCTGTGGGAGACGGCCGTTGACCAGGTAGTGCGGGTAGTCGACGTTGCCTCCCTCGCTGTGCAGCATGCGGCTGTGGGACCCGTGCAGGATGCGGGAGGGACCGGCGGACCTGCGGGAGGCCGACTCGTGCGCGCCGGCGGACTTGTCGCGGTCCGGACCGTGGTGTGCGGCGCCCTCGCCCATGTCCATCGGCGGCTTGCCACCCCGCAACTGCGCCAGTACGCCGTCCGGAGTGGAGCCGGACACGCCGTCCAGCCAGTCGTCCAGGACGACGACCCACTCCTTGTCGTAGGACAACGGCTCCTTGGGGTCCTCGACGATCATCGGGGCGTACAGGCCGCGGTCGAGCTGCATGCCCGAGTGCGAATGCAGCCAGTAGGTGCCCGGGTGCGCCACGGCGTAGCGGTAGGTGAACTCCGCGCCGGGTTTGATGGAGTACTGGGTCAGACCTGGCACGCCGTCCATGTCGCAGCGCATCCGGATACCGTGCGAGTGCAGCGTCGTCGACTCGCTCAGATGGTTGGCGAGCGTGAGGTCGAGTACGTCGCCCGCGGTGATCCGCACCTCCTTGCCGGGCAGCGTGTCGCCGTACGCCCATGACCTGACGGTCCGCCCGCCGAGGTCCAGGGACGTCTCGGTGGCGGTGAGCTTGAACTTGCGGACGGGACCGGACCCGCGTTTCTTCTCCGCGGCGAGGACCTCGGGATCTGACGGGTTGACGAATCCCCTGGGTCCCCTCGGGACGAAGCCGCCGCTGGTGTGCCTGCCGCCCCTGTGGCCGGTGGCTCCGGCCTCGGGGCGCTTGTCGGACCCGGAGCAGGCGGTCAGGGTTGCCGAGCCGACGGCCACGATGGAGGCACCGAGCAAGGTGCGCCGCGTATGTTTCTGCATGAATGAATAAGACCCGTTTTGTGGTCATATTTGTGAGAACCGAGGCGGCGCGTCTTGTGAATCGCGGGCATCGCCCGAGGGGAGCATCGGCCACGCCGTCCAGCCGCCGGCAGGCCACGCCGCGCCCCCGAACGGCGTACGAACACTATGAACAGAAGAGGTCAGGCCATGGCTCGGCGTCCCGCCCGTTCCTAGCATCGCAGCGCGCGGCGCGAGGAAGCGCCGGCGGAGGCAGGGAGCGGAACCTTGATCAGACGCACCCCGACACGGCAGTCAGGCAGTCGTCTCCCCAGGAGGCTTCGCACGGCGCTGGCCCTCGGCGCCGCGAGCGTGCTCGTCGGTACGCTCACCGGCGCGACGCCCGCCGGCACGGACGCCCGGCGCCCCACAACAACCACCTGCCCCGGCGACCTTGCCGGAAAGGCCACGTGCTACACCGGGCAGGACGAAAACGGCGCCCACTACGCGATCGCCGTGCCCGAACGCTGGAACGGCTCGCTCGTCGTGCACGCCCACGGCGGCCCCGACCTGGGCGACGCCTCCGACCCCGAGCGCAGCCTCGACGACCTGGGGCGGTGGTCGGTGATGGTGGAGCAGGGCTATGCCTGGGCCGGTTCGTCGTACCGCCGCGGGGGCTACGGCACGCGGATGGCCGCCGCCGACACGGAGAACGTGCGTCGGCTGTTCGTCTCGGAATTCGGCGGGCCGCGGCGGACGTACGTGCACGGCCAGTCCTGGGGCGGGAACGTCGCGGCCAAGGTCGTGGAGGTCTACGGCAGGAAGAACGGCCCCTACGACGGGGCGCTGCTCACCAACGGCGTACTCGCCGGCGGCTCCCGCGGCTACGACTACCGCGTCGACCTGCGGGTGGTCTACCAGTACTACTGCCACAACCACCCCCGGCCCACCGAACCTCGGTACCCGCTGTGGCAGGGGCTGCGTGCCGACTCCACCATGACGGCGGGCGGCCTGCGCGCCCGCCTCCAGGAGTGCACCGGCTACGCCTCCGCCCCGCAGGACCGCACCGCGCCGCAGCAGCGCAACCTCGACGACATCCTCGCCGTGACGAGGATTCCGGAACGCACCCTCGAGTCGCATCTGCGATTCGCCACCTTCACGTTCCGCGACATCGTCCACGAACGCCTCGGCGGCCGTAACCCGTTCAGCAACCGGGGCGTGTGGTACTCCGGATCGCACGACGACAAGGCCCTCAACGCCGGAGTCGAACGCTTCTGGGCCGACCCGGCCGCCGTGCGGGACCTGTCCTACGACAGCGATCTCACGGGCAAGGTCGCCATCCCCGTCCTCACCCTCCACGCGATCGACGACCCGACGGCGTTCGTCGAGCACGAGGCGGCATACCGCGCCACTCTGCGGGGCGCCCACCGCGACCGCCATCTCGTACAGACGTTCACCGAGGAGCACGACCACAGCGAGCTGAGCGCCTCCGAGTACGCCAACTCCGTCTCCGCCCTGGATACGTGGGTACGCACCGGAAGGAAGCCGACTCCGCGGTCGATCGCGGCGTCCTGCGCGACGTTCGACCGCACCTACGGCACCGGGTGCTTCTACGACCCGGACTTCCGTCCCTCGCCCTACGCCGCGCGTGTGACACCGCGCCCGGGGGGTCTGAACTGGCCTGCCATGACCGCGAGGCAGGAGAAGGCCTGGAGCCGCATCGAGGGCGTCGGTATAGCCCCCTAGGGGGCGCGGTGTCTCATCCCGAGATCGAGTCGAGCTGTTCGGCGGCCGGCCGCAGTGGCCACAGGTCCCCTCCCGGCGGTGCCTCCAGCCGCGGGACGGCTTTCCTCGCCGCCGCGTCGCCCGCGTCCGCGGCCGCGCGGACCACGTCGCCGGCCGCGTACCGGTGGAACTCCAGCTCCGGATGCGGCCAGTCGGCCGCGCCGGTCGCGGCGGGCAGCAGATACCGCACGGCTTGGGCCAGACTCTGGCCGTCGGGGCCGCGGTGCGCCCACAGGTCCACGCCGACATGGTGGCCGACTGCGGCCAGGCGGGTGTGGGCGACGAGGGCGAAGGCCGAGTAGTGCCAGCTCCTGGTGCGCGCCAGCTCCAGGGGCTGGCCGCTGTCGGCCGCGATCTGGGTGTCGATCCGCTTGGCGGCCGCCTCCCGCACGGTCCTGCGGGCCAGCCCTTCGTCACCGGTCGAGAAGGCGAGGGCGCCGACCAGCATGTCGTAGAAGGTGCCGTGGTTGTTGGTGGCCGCGGCCTCCTGCCTGCCGAACGCGCTGGTGGTCAGCCAGGTGAGGAACGCGGTGTTCCACCGCCTCATGCCGACGCGGTCGCCCTTCGTCCAGCCGGGAGCGCCGGCGTCCAGGATCGCCAGGGCGTCGACGACACTCGTGTACGACTGCGAGAAGTCGATGATGCCGATCGCTCGTCCGTCGCACTTGCACGGGATGAACTGGGCGTGGCTCAGGTTCGGGTTCATCCGCGTGGCCGGGTCCAGGAACCAGGTGCGCAGGATCTGCGCGGCCTTCTGCGCGTACCGCCGGTGGCCCGTGTAGTACCAGGCGAGCGCGAGGTCGTACGTCGAGTCGAAGACCTTCTCGACGTCCTGACGGTCGGTGCCCGAGTCGACCTCGGGGTTGCGTTCCCCGTCACGCTGAACGTACGGGCAGCCCCACGGGTTGTCGGGTGAGGGCGTCGTGGTCGGCCACCAGTAGGGCGCCTGACTCAGATAGTCGTGCACGTCGCCGCTCGGCGCGGGGCGGGCTTGTCCACGACCGTCCACGGGCCCCGGTCCAGCCACCCGTCGGCGCGCCGCGTCAGGATCGCGACGGATCGACGCAGTTCGGGGTCGCCGCGCTGGAGGTCGGCCTTCGCCTGCCGGAGCCGGGCGCCGTCGAGGACGGCGGTCCTGGGTGTCACCAGTGCCGCGCTCGCGGAGGTGGAGGGCACCAACGCGGCCAGGAGGGTCGTGATCAGGGCCAGCACCACGGCCCGCGCAGATGGTCCAGCCATCGCGCCTCAATTCATGTGAGTGAACGAGATTCACGTTCAAGGCTGTGTGAGCGTAGGCCCAGAGGGTATGCAGGGCAACGGGTCGCGTCCAAGAGGCTGATCTGAGTCGGGGTTCCGTCTGTGGGGTTGACGTGGCCGGGGTGAAGGTCCACGTTATAGCTCGCCCGTTGGGAAACTTTCCTAACTCGCAACTCGGCACGCCTGGTTGTTCATATAGGTGAACCACCGGATGCGAAGGGAGTCGGCCCGTGACGGCAGAACAGCGCCGGGGGAGCGACGCACATGCCGCCAGAGGCATCACCAGGCGGGGGCTGCTCGCCGGTGCGGCGCTCGCGGCGGCCGGCGGCACGGCTGAGGCCGCGCCCGGAGAGCCGGGGCAAGTCCCCGCCCTCTGGCGGGAATTCCTGCGCAATCCCTACACCCACCGGCAGATCCCCTACGTCGGCCGCGCGGGCTGCCGCGGGGGAGTCGTGCGCCTGCCCCGCCGCCCGGTCGTGGCCGACGTCCGCGACCACGGAGCCGTGGCGGACGGCACGGCCGACTCCGCCCCCGCCATCAACCGTGCCATCGCCGCCGCCGCACGGGCCGGCGGTGGCACGGTCACCATTCCGCCCGGCACCTTCCGCATCGACGACCTGATCCACATCGGCCACTCGAACGTCGTGCTGCGGGGCGCCGGCAGCGGCCGCACCACCCTGTACGCGACACGGCACCTCACCGAGCTGATCGGTGCCTACGGGTCCCGGTACGGCGGCGACAAGTCGTCCTGGTCCTGGGCGGGCGGTCTCATCTGGCTGGCTCCGCAGGCCCGTTGGACCTCGTTGGTGGCGGCGATCAGAGCGAGGGAGTGGCCCTTCGAGGGCTGGACCGGCAACCGGCGGGACGAGTGGCGTCCCCTCACCCCCGTCGAGCCCGCCCGGCAGGGCTCCTGGACGGTGCGCGTGGCCGACCCTTCACAACTCCGCCCCGGCGGCCTCGTCCTGCTCCGGCTCTCCGACGACGCCGACCACACACTGCTGGAACACATGGCAGGAGGCGGCCCCGGCCCGGAGGCGTACTTCTGGGACGACAAGACGAAACTGACCTCGTACGTGCCCTACGAGTGGCCGGTCCGTGTCACCCGCGTCCGCGGCCGTGACATCACCCTCGAACGTCCCCTGCCGCTCGACGTGCGGCCCGAGTGGCAACCGCAGCTGACCACTCTCGTCACCCCGCTGACAGGGGCGGGCGTCGAGGGCCTGACGCTGGAGGCGGTGGAGACACCCCAGTCCCCGCATCTGCTCGACAAGGGCTACAACGGCGTCGTCCTGCAGTGTGCCTACGACTGCTGGGTCGACGACGTGACGGTGCGGCACGTCGACAACGGATTCGGCCTGGTCGCCGCCTCGGCGTGCACCCTGCGCCGCACCCGGGTGGCGGGACGCGGCACCCACCACCCGTACTTCTGCCGGGAGGGATCGCACGACAACCTCGTCGAGGACTTCACCATCGAGCAGCGCACCACTCCCGCGCCGTCCAACACACAACTGCACGGCATCAACGTCGAAGGCCTGTCCTCCTACAACGTCTGGTCGCGCGGCCGCATGGAGATGGGCACCTTCGACAGCCATCGCGGCATGCCCTTCGCCAACGTCCGCACCGACATCACGGTCAACAACAACGGCCGCCACGGCGGCGACGCGAGCGCCGGCCCGCTGTTCGGCGCACGCTTCACCCACTGGAACATCCGCGTCACCAACGGCCGTGCCGGGCTGATGAAGATCGACCGCCTGGCGCCCTGTTCCGCCACGGTCGGCATCAACAAGGTCGCCGAATTCGACCAGATCGACGTACCGGACTTCACGGGCGAGCTGCACTCCCGCCTGGAGCTGTACGGCACCACGGACGCGGTGCGCCCACGCAACCTGTACAGCGCCCAACGGGACCTGCCCGCCGTTTGACCACCAGTTGAGGGAGAAGACAGCCATGAGTCCTACCCGGCGTACTGTCCTTGCCACAGCGATCGGTACCGCGGCTGCGGTCGGCGCCCCAGTACAGGCCGCCGCCGCTGAAGAAACCCGATCCGAGGCGTCGACCCCGAGCGAACTGCGCGCGGCGGCCGACTACGCGGTGGAGAAGATCTCCGCGGTCGCGCCGGGCATACGGTCCTTCCCGGTCGGGACGAAGTTCGAGAAGTGGGTGTACTCCCAGAACGGCGACTGGGTGGGCGGATTCTGGCCGGGAACGCTGTGGATGGCCCACCTGCACAGCGGAGACGACGCACTGCGCACCCTGGCGCTCGACTCGGCACGGCGGCTCGCTCCTCGCCAGTACGACACCACCACCCACGACCTCGGCTTCCTCTTCTATCCGTCCTGGGTCACCGCATGGCGTCTGACGGGTGACGAGAGCTGGCGGGCGGGCGCCATCCGGGCCGCCGACACCCTGATCCGGCGGTACAACCCACGGGGCCGCTTCATCCGGGCGTGGGGTGCGCTGGACGATCCGAACAACGCCGGCCGGGTCATCATCGACACCATGATGAACCTCGATCTGCTCGACTTCGCCAGTCGGCAGACGGGCGACGCGAAGTACCTCGACATCGCCGTACAGCACGCGACGACGACCCAGCGGGTCTTCCTGCGCCCGGACGGCTCGACTCCGCACGTCTTCGACTTCGACGCGGCCACCGGCGCGCCGATCGGTCCGAACACCGTTCAGGGCTACAGCGCCACATCGTGCTGGGCTCGTGGACAGGCATGGGGCCTGTACGGGTTCACCACCATGTACCGGCGCACGGGCAACGCCGAGTTCCTGACCACCGCACGCAGGCTCGCCGACTTCGCGATCGGAGCGTTGAGCGCGGACCACGTACCGGTCTGGGACTACCGCGCGCCCCAGCAGCCCCACGACATCAAGGACGCGTCCGCCGGCGCGATCATGGCATGCGGTCTGCTCGACCTGGCCGCCGCGACGGGCCGGCCCCACTACCGGGACGTGGCGCTACGACTGCTCTCCGCACTGTCGCGGACCTGCCTGACCAGGAAGTCGCCCCGCGCCGAGGCCGTGGTGGCCCGCTGCACTCGCAACCGACCGGCCGAAGACGGGGTCGAGATCTCGCTGCCGTACGCCGACTACTACCTGCTGGAGGGCATCCTGCGCGTACTGCGACCCCAGGACGTCGACCGCGCGATCGACCTGTCGACGACCTGACACGTACGCCGACGTCCACTGCCTCTGAAGGACAACAGACACAAGGGACGTAAGTCTGCCGAGGACGGCCTCGAAGCGAACTCCGGCGCGGCGACCTCGTCCGCGCCGGAGACGACAGCCGGTGCCGAGGTGACCCCCTCCGCGGCGCAGGCGATGGCGAAGGGCGCGCCTTGCGAGTTGCCCACCACAGCCGGGAAACCGAGCCACCGGCTCATGGCCGCACCCGGACACATCAGAACCGGCACCCCGTCCACCGGGCCCCACTCCGCCCAGCCGAGCAACCGCCCGTCATGATCACAATCATGACCGCGGACAGGACCTCTCGCCCCCGACTTTCAACCGAAGATGGGAAGGTGTGAAGGTTCCCCGCTGCTCACAGGAAGAGAATTCTCGGCATGGCCGTTATCCACCGCACCGTCCTCAAGCCGACCAAGCTTGAACTGCTCGCCTCCTGGCTCCCCTCCCGGCCGTGGTACCACGGCGCGGGCGAACCGCAGTTGGCCAAGGCCGGCGGCTTCCGGTTGGACGATCCGCAGGGCGAGGTCGGGATCGAGTTCATGGTGGTCACCGACACCTCCGGCGCCCGCCCGGCCACCTACCTGGTGCCGCTGACCTATCGCGGAGCCCCGCTCGACGGGGCGGACCACGGTCTCGTCGGCACCATGGAGCACGGAGTGCTGGGACGGCGCTGGGCCTACGACGGCTGCCACGACCCGGTGCTGGTCGCCCAGTTGCTCGCCCTGATCGAGGGCGACGCCCAGGCCCAGGACCAGAACGCCAGCGACACCCCCGACCGGGAAGTCGCCCGCTCCTACACCGGTGACGACCCCATCCGCGCGGACCTCGTCGCCACCGCCACCGACGACCGAGAGGGCACCGAACTGCCTGTCGCACACGACACGACCCTGCGCCTGCACCGGGTCCTGCGGCCCGCCCCGGACAGCGACTTCGTCGTTCCGCAGGGCGCGACCGGCCATGTCGCCGGGGCCTGGCAGATGCCGGACGGCACGCGTGCCCGGGGGTTGCTCGCCGTCCTGCACAACGGGCCTCGGTCCTGAGCCCTAGTTCCCCGGCACAGCGTCGCCGGCGGGTGCGCCGCCTCGGCCGTAGTGGTGGGTGGTGAACATGTAGAGCAGACCGGTGACCACCACCACCGCGCCGCACAGCAGCACGATCCAGTTCTCGTACCACGGGTCCTGCGGGTTGCGGGCCCACGAGATGTTGACGATGGCGAAGATGCCGTAGGCCAGCGCCGCGGCGTTCACCACGAGCCCCCAGCGGCCCAGGGTGAACTCTCCCTGCGGCTGCCACCCCTTGAGCCGGGCACGCAGTGCGGCCAGGACCACCATCTGGAACGAGCCGTAGATACCGAGGATGGCGAACGAGACGATGTTGGTGAGGGCGTCCTCGGAGACCAGCGAGCCGACTGCGATGAGCAGCGGCACCACGGCGGCCACCAGCAGCGCGTAGCCGGGTACCGCGCGTGCGTGGGAGAACTGCCGCAGCAGCCGGTGACCGGCGATCATCTCGTCGCGGGCGTAGGAGTAGATGAGCCGCCCGGCGGCGGCCTGGAGGCTGATGGTGCAGGACAGGAAGGAGATCAGCACCACGGCCATCACCAGCCGCGCGCCGACCTCGCCCATCGCCTGGTACAGCAGGTTCACCACCGGGTCGGTGTCCTCACCGGAGATGATCGCTTCGTAGTCCGTGACCGACAGCAGCAGCGACAGGCAGGTGAACGTGGCCGCCGCGCCGCCGATGTAGATGGTGCGGCGCATCGCGCGGGGGATGACGCGGCCGGGATGGGGGACCTCCTCGGCGGTGTCGCCGCACGCCTCGAAGCCGTAGTACTGGTAGAAGCCGATGATGGCCGCCGCGAGGAACACCGGCAGGTAGGAGCCGTCTCCTTCGGTGCCGTAGGTGTCGAAGACAACGCCGAGGCCGTGGTGGCGGTGCGTGGCCAGCAGGTAGATGCCGACGACGAGGGCGCCGATGAGTTCGCCGGCGAAGCCGATGACCGCTGCCGCCGAAAGTGCCTTGGTGCCCGCGTAGTTGATGATGATGGCGACGACGATGAGCGCCGCGGTGCACAGCACGGTGGTGTGCACGGTGGGGGCGAAGCCGAAGAGGATGGCGATGTAGGGGCCGGCGCCGTAGGCGACGGAGGTGATGGTCACCAGCAGCGCCCACATGTACACCCAGCCGGTCATCCACGCCCAGCGCTTGCCCCACAGCCGCCGGGCCCAGGGGTAGACACCGCCGGCGATGGGGTACTGGGCGACGACTTCGCCGAACACCAGCGCGACGAGGAACTGGCCGCAGCCGGCGAGCACGAACGCCCAGATCATCGGCGGTCCGCCGGTGGCGAGCGCGGTGGCGAAGAGGGTGTAGGTGCTCACCACCGGCGAGAGGTAGGTGAAGCCGAGGGCGAAGTTGGCCCAGGGCCCCATCTCCTTGCGGAACTCCGAGCCGGGCTCCCCTCCGGGGGCGCCGGCTGCCGGTGCGGGAGGTTGCGGACCGGTCACCGCCCGGCCTCCGGGCCCTCGGGTCCGGGGCGGCCGGTGATCAGGTCGGCGGCGCGTTCGGCGGCGAGCAGGACGGTCACCATGGGGTTGATGGTGGGCATCGTCGGGAACACCGACGCGTCGACGATCCGCACGCCCTCGACGCCGCGCAGCCTCAACCGGTGGTCGCACACGGCCATCGGGTCGTCCGGGGCGCCCATGCGGCAGGTGCCCGCCGGGTGGTAGACGGTGTGCGCCGCCCGGCGCCCGTACTCCGACAGGTCGGCGTCGGAGACGACGTCCGGGCCGGGCGCGACCTCGCGGACGAGCCAGCCGCGCAGCGGGTCGGTGGCGGCGACCTCGCGGGCGACCTTCAGACCCTCCACGATGGTGCGTTCGTCGTGCCCGTCGGGGTCGGTGAAGTACCTGAAGTCCAGGGCGGGATGTTCGTCGGGGTCGGCGCTGCGCAGCCACATGCGGCCGGTGGAGCGGGCGCGCGGCACGTTCGGCGTCATGCACACGCCGTACGTCGGCGCCGGGTAGCCCAGACGCTCGGTGTTGACGGTGAACGGCACCTGGTAGAAGTGGAACATCAGGTCCGGGCGCGGCTGGCCGGTGTCGAGGCGCAGGAACAGGCCGGCGTCGGAGTCCATCGCGGAGTTGGGCGGCAGCGGTTCGGCGATCTCCCAGACCATCACGGACTCGGGGTGGTCCAGCAGGTTCTCTCCTACGCCGGGCAGGTCGGCCCGCACGTCGATGCCCAGCTCGCGCAGGTCGTCGGCCGGTCCGATGCCGGAGAGCAGCAGCAGGCGCGGGGTGTCGATGGCGCCGGCGCACAGCAGGAGTTCACGCTCGGCGCGCACGGTGGCTGGCTCGCCGTCGGCGCCGCGGACGGCGACGCGGGTCAGCCGACCCGACTCGTCGGGGAGCAGCTGGTGGGCCCAGGTCTCCAGCAGCAGGGTGAGGTTGGGCCGGTCCAGGACGGGGTGGAGATAGGCGACGGACGCGGAGGAGCGCAGGTTGCCCTCCGGCTGGTACGCCAGCGAGAAGAAGCCGGTGCCGTCGGCGAAGGGTTCGGCGTTGAAGTCGTCGATGACGGGGACGCCGCATGCCCGGGCGGCCGCGGTGACGAAGTCCTTGGCGATGGGATTGCGGTCGGCCTCGGCCACCGGGACGATCTCGGTGCGCAGCCGGTCGCGGTAGGGGAGGATCGTCGCCGGGTCCCAGCCGTCGCAGCCCCGGCCGACCCAGTCGTCCAGGTCCTGCGGCAGCGGCAGGAAGCTGATCAGCGTGTTGTGCGAGGAGCAGCCGCCGAGCACGCGGGCCCGCGAGTGCAGGATGTGGGAGTTGCCGTGCGGCTGCTCGGCGGTGGTGTAGCCGTAGTCGAACTCCGAACCGAGCAGGTTGATCCAGTTGCGCAGGCGCAGGATGCGCTCGTCGCCGACATCGCTGGGGCCGCCCTCGATGACGCAGACACGGCAGTCGGGGTCCTCGCTGAGGCGGGCGGCGAGCACGCAGCCGGCCGTGCCGCCGCCGACGATGACGTAGTCGTGGGCGGACTCGGCGCCGTGCGCGGTGGTGGAGGCCATGCGGTGCCTTTCTTCGGTGGCCGTGTGCGCCACGGGCGGGTGGTGTGCTGCCGCTGATCAGCCCTTGAACCAGCCGGAGGGGGCGGGGGAGAGGTTCTGGTAGATGTGCTTGGCCTCCTGGTACTCGCGCAGCCCGGTGGGGCCGAGCTCCCGGCCGACGCCGGAGCGGCCGAAGCCGCCCCACTCGGCCTGCGGCACATAGGGGTGGAAGTCGTTGATCCACACGGTGCCGTGCCGCAGCCGGTGAGCGACGCGCTGGGCGCGGCTCGCGTCGGAGGTCCACACGCCGCCGGCCAGGCCGTAACGGGTGTCGTTGGCCAGCTCCACCGCCTCGTCCTCGGTGTGGAAGCGCTCGACGGTGACCACCGGACCGAAGACCTCCTCCTGGACGATCCGCATGGTCCGGTCGCAGTCGGCGAAGATCGTCGGCAGCAGGAAGAAGCCGCGGCTCAGGGCCGGTTCGTCGGGCCGGGTGCCCCCGGTGACGAGCCGGGCGCCCTCCTCCTGGGCGACGGCGATGTAGCGCTCGACCTTCTCGCGGTGCTCGGCGGAACTGAGCGGGCCGCTCTCGGTGCCCTCCTCCATCCCGTTGCCGAGCCGGATCGCCCGCGCGCGACGGGCGAGCGCGTCGACGAACCGGTCGTGCAGCGAGTCCTGGACCAGCAGCCGCGAACCGGCCGAGCAGACCTGCCCCGAGTGCAGGAAGGCGGCGTCCAGCGCGTAGTCCACGGCGGCGGCGAAGTCGGCGTCCTCGAAGACGATGTTGGGGTTCTTGCCGCCCAGTTCCAGGGCGATGTTCTTCGGCCCCTCGGAGGCGCTCGACATGATGGCCCGCCCCGTCGTCAGCCCACCGGTGAACGACACCAGGTCGACCTCGGGGTGGCTGGTCAGGGCCGCCCCGACGCTCGCCCCGGACCCCAGCACCAGGTTGGCGACGCCGCGCGGTGCGCCGGCCTCCTCGATGAGCCGGATCATGGCGATCGTGGTCAGGGGTGTGGTCTCGCTGGGCTTGAGCACGAAGGTGTTGCCGGCGGCCAGCGCCGGCGCCACCTTCCACGAGGCCTGCAACAGCGGATAGTTCCAGGGGGCGATGAGCGCGCACACCCCGACCGGCTGGTAGACGACGCGGCTGAGGACATCCGGGCCGACGTCCACGACCCGGCCGCCGTCCTTGCCGGCGAGTTCGGCGAAGTAGCGGAAGGCGTTCGCCACGTCCTCCACGTCGATACGGGCCTCGGTCAGCGTCTTCCCGGTGTCGAGCGTCTCGGTGCGGGCGATCTCCTCCTTGTCGCGCAGCAGCAGATCGTGGACGCGCAGCAGCAGGTCGGCCCGGCGGCGCGTGGGAGTGAACGCCCAGTCCTCCTCGACGAACGCACGCCGGGCGGCGCGCACGGCACGGTCCACGTCGGCGGCGTCGGCCTCGTCGACGGTGGTGATGACGGAGGCGTCGAACGGGTTGATCACATCCCGCCGGCCACCGGCCGCCGCCTGCGTCCACTCACCGTCGATGTACAGCTCACCCACTTCGGGCCTCCTTCGCATCCGGCCGGTGCCGATCGGCTCGACGGTCAGCAACATGGCCCATCGGGCGGACGGCGGCCACGGGGCACACCGCCGCGCTCGCGTCCAAGTGGCCCAGAGGACCCGGGTGGTCTAGGGAGGTTGGTCCGGGCTGTCGGGTGACTGCTCAGGACAGCGTTGTTGTGCCGGATACCGGGTGCGGGAAGCGGCGGCGGGTCCGGGCACCCATGTGCCCGGACCCTTGTCTCACGCGGCGAGAGCGTGGCCGGGGTGCAGAACCACCTTGGTGTAGCCCTCGATGCGCTTGTCGAACTTCTCGTACGCCTGCGGCGCCTGGTCCAGCGGCAGCTCGTGGGAGACCACAAAGCTGGGCTTGGCGCGCTCGGCGATGATCAGATCGCGCAGCTGGCGGTTGTACCGCTTGACGTTGCACTGGCCGGTGCCCATCTTCTGACCCTTCTCGAACATCCTGCCGATCGAGACCAGAAGTTGGCCGTGCTTGGCGTGCTCGTCGGGGCCGCCCGGGTCGGACGGCACATACAGGCCCGGTACACCGAGCCTGCCGGTTGCCCGCACCGTCTCGACGAGCTCGTTGAGGACGATGGCCGGCTCCTCGTGGCTGGCGTCGTGCGCCTGGGCCTGGTACCCGACGGCGTCGACGCCCTTGTCGGTTCCCTCGCCGTTCGTCTGTTGCTTGATCTGCTCGGCCGGGTCGCCCTTGGTGAAGTCGATCGGGATGGCCCCGATCTCCTCCGCCTTGGCGAGTCGCTCCGGTACCCGGTCGACGGAGAACACCTTCGCGGCACCGCGCAGCAGCGCCGAGTAGGCGGCCATCAGTCCCACTGGTCCGGCGCCGTAGACGGCCACGGACTCGCCGGGGATGACCTGTGCGAGCTCGCAGCCGTGGTACCCGGTCGGGAAGATGTCGGCGAGCAGGATGAAGTCGGTTTCGAACTCCTCTCCTTGCGGCAGCTTCAGGCAGTTGAAGTCCGCGTACGGAACCCGCAGCCGCTCGGCCTGACCGCCCTTGTACGGGCCCATGGCCACATATCCGTAGGCACCGCCCGCGAATCCGGGATTGACCGTCAGGCAGAATCCCGTCTCGCCGGCGAGGCAGTTCTTGCAGAATCCGCACGCGACGTTGAAGGGCATCACGACGCGGTCACCCTCGGACAAGGAGGTCACGCCGCTGCCGACCTCCTCGATGACACCGAGGTTCTCGTGCCCGAAGACGATGCCCGGCTCGGCCGCCGTGCGGCCCTCATACATGTGCAGGTCGGAGCCGCATATCGCGGACGACGTGACCCGTACGAGCACGTCGTTGGGGTGCTGGATCTGCGGATCGTCGACGTCCCTCACCGTGACGCTGAAGGGCTTCTCGTAGACAACGGCTTTCACGTCCGTGACCTCCCGTCGAGCGCTGGAAGGCGGCAACGAGGACGGACCGCTGCCGGGGACGCACACGAGGGCGCGGCCCTGGAATACGCCGTGGCCCATGGGCTCGCCTCACCGCCGGTACTTCCAGGTAACGCCCCCGGATGAGGGGGTGCAACCCGCCCATCCTGACGTTGCCGGAGGCAGGTCGCTGCGGTGCTGGGCGGGCAGGTGTGGCCGGTGATGTTTGTGATCGGTATCGGTAGGTGGATGCCGGGGGTGCCGCGCCCGCACGGCGGTGGCGAACGGGGGCCCACGCGCTCGCTGCGGCGAGACGGTCTGGGTAAAGGAATTGCTCTCAGGCGGGCCGTTGACGATCATCACAGACGGCTTGCGAACTTTATTCTGCGAGGGGTCTGCGGTGACGATCGTGGCGAGGGCTGACGGCTTCGATCCGGCTTGTCTGGAGGAGGCCGTATCCGGAGTGGCGGAAGGAAAGGGCTTCTCCGGCACTGTCCGCGTCACGCGACACGGGGAGCCGGTATTCACCCGCGCGTTTGGGATGGCGTCACGGCGGTGGTCCATACCGAACACGTGCGACACGCGCTTCCGGGTGGCGTCGGTGTCCAAGACGTTCACGGCGGTAGCCGTCCTGCAGCTCGTCGAGCGGAAGCAGGTCCGCCTGGACGACGCGCTGGTGGGCTTCGTGAAAGATCACATGCCCCAGCTCGATCCGCGTGTCACGGTCCACCACGCCCTGACGATGACGGCGGGGATCGGCGACTGGTTCGAGGAGGGCAGCGACGACTGGGAGGCCGAATGGACCGCCCTGACCTCCTCCCACCCGCTCTACCTGCTGCGGAGCAACAAGGACTACCTGCCGCTGTTCGCCGAGAAGCAGCCCCACTTCCCGCCGGGAGAGCGCCATCTCTACAACGGCGCCGGTTACATCCTGCTCGGCCTGCTCGTCGAATCGGTGACCGGCCGCCCCTTCGAGCAGGTCGTCGCCGACGACGTCTTCGCCCGAGCCGGGATGAGCGCGGCCGGATTCCCGGCCCTGGACGACCTGGGGCCGGACATCGCGGAGGGCTACCTCACCACCGCCGACGGCCTCACGCCGTACCGGACCAATCACTACGCGACCACCCCCGGAGCCGCCGCCGACGGCGGGGCTACCTGTACCGCCGCCGATCTGACGGCCTTCGCCCACGCACTGCGCCACGGGCGGCTGCTGAACGAGGAGACCACCCGCCTGGCGTTGACCCCGCAGGTCGACGAGCGTGAGGAGAAGGTCCGCGGCTACCGGTGGATGTACGGCTTCGGCCTCACCCACATCCTCGACGACGAAGGAACCGTCGTCCGCTGGGGCCACACGGGCGAGGAGGACGGGGTCAGTGCCCGCCTCTACCACTACCCGCAGCAGGACCTGGACGTCGCCGTCCTCGGCAACATCAGCTGGTGCGCCGGCGACATGGGGTGGGCCATCCACGACGCCCTCGTCGACACCTGAGACAGCCGCGTGGCGCGGCGGTGCCGAGCTGCCTTCGAGCGGGTCCGGCGCCGCTGTCTGATGCGTCGGTCTCGGTGCTGCCGGTGCGGAACCGTCGATCACTCCTTCGAACTGCTCGCACGGCGGTCCGTCACCCGGCAGGGGCCTTGCAGCGCGGTTCTGATCACGATCACGGGGGCCGCCACACCGCCAGTAGGTTTATCGGCGCCTCTTAGCCCACCTGGCTGTATGTGACAGCGCCGATCACCTGTCCGTGCGCCCTGTCGTGCTTCCATCGCGTCAGGAGGCACACGACATGGCTGACCACCGACAGCAGAACATCCGTTCCGCGCTCACCGGGTGCACAGCCATGCCGCGCCGAGACCCCACGCTCGGGTGCCCGTGGCTTCCGGATCCATCCCGCGCTCGCCGTGCGCACCCCACAAAGGCAGGACCCGGTCGTCGGCGTCCGCGGCCCGCGCGCGGCGTTCGACTGCCCCGGCACCCCGCCCGCGCCGCCACGCGACGCGCCGGAATCGATCTCGTCGAACCGCACCGCCACGCCCTGACCGACGAACACGCCTGCCTTTCGTCCACCACCCGGCCGGCGGCGATGCCGTGAGTCTCGCCGAGGGCCGTCGCCGGACCGTGGACGCCACCACCGTCGTACCCATGCCGGAGGAGACAGCTGATGACTGAGGACAACGAAGCGATCACCTGCCCTTTCGACTTCAGTGAAGCCCTGGAGTTCGACCCCGCGCTCGCCGATCTGATGCGTCGCGGTTCCCCCACACGGATCCGGCTTCGCTACGGCGACGCCGACGCCTGGTTGGTCACGGGCTTCGAGGCCGTCAAGCAGGTGACCACCGACCACCGGCTCAGTCGGGCGGGCATCATCGGCCAGGACTATCCGCGGATGACTCCGGAGCCCATCGTTTCCCCCGAGTCGGTCAATGTCATGGACCCGCCGCACAGCACCCGCGTCCGCCGCCTGGCCTCGCAGGCATTCTCCCAGCAGCACGTCGAGGCCATGCGGCCCCGGATCATCCGCCTCACGGACCTCCTGCTGGACGAGATGGAGCGGGAGGGCCCGCCCGCGGATCTGGTTCGGCACCTGTCCAACACGCTTCCCAAGCACACCATCCTGGACCTGCTCGGCATCGAACGGCAGGAATGGCCGCGGATCGAGGAGTCCGTGCGCCAGTTGCTGGTCGTCGGTGCGGACAGCAAGCAGGCCGCCGCCAGCGCCAAGGCCGATCTGACGGCCTACTTCGCCAAACTCGTTGAACAGCGCCGGAATTCACCCGGTCCGGACCTCATCAGTGCGATGGCCGCGGCGCGCGACGGTGAGGAGCAACTGGACGACAGGGAACTGGCCGTCATGACGCTGACGCTGGCGCTCAGCGGCCAGGACACGGCGACCTGCCAGATCAGCGATATCGCCTACCTGCTTCTGACACGTCCCGAGCTCATGGAGCACCTGAGGCGTCGGCCCGAGACCCTGACTGACGTCCTGCACGAGATGCTTCGCTACATCCCGTTCCGCAAGGGGGTCGGCATCCCCCGGGTGGCCCTGGAGGACGTGGAACTGGACGGAGTGCGCATCCGGGCGGGCGAGTTCGTCCACGTGTCGTACCTGACGGCCAACCGCGACCCGGAACGCTACCCGGACCCGCATGTCATCGACGTCGACCGGCCGAACAGTCCGCACATGACGTTCGGCTGGGGCGGGCACCGCTGCATCGCCATGTCCTTGGCCATGGCAGAGCTCGAAGTCGCCATCGGGCGGCTCATTGAACGCTTCCCCGGGCTGCGGCTCGTGGTGCCGCCCGAGGAAGTGCGGTGGGACACCGACACGATCAGGCGGTTCCCGCTGGAGCTGCCAGTGGCCTGGTAGGGGGTTCGCCCGGCCACTACGACGCGGGCGGGGACCCTGCGGCCGGTCCCCGCCCCACACCGCTGCCCAGCCAGAGTTGGTCACGGAGTTCATTGCCGCGAGGTGTGCTTGGCGCTTCGCTCGTCCGTCGAGGTCATGACCGCGTGTGTCTGCTCTCGGCTGAACCGCAGCGTAGGGGAGGCGTGTCCGGGAGCACGGCGGAGCCCGCGCTCCCGGCCCCATGTCGTGCCGTGGCCCGCCCCGGTCCCCCGCTCACCTGGTCAAAGTGCCCTGGTGGAAGTACATCCGCCAGCCCGTCTCCGTCAGCCGCCAAAGAGAGCTCCGCCATGCCCGACGGCCCTGGTTGTCGGCGCAGTACGTCAGATGAACGATGCCCGGGGGAAAGCACGCACCTCGGGATCGAGTAGCCGCATCTCCCGATCGATGGCCGCCTGCAGCGTCCCGGGCGGCCCCTTGCCCCGGTTGACGACCCTGCCGGCTCAGTGGACTGATGACACGTCAGAGACGGGTGCGCAACCTTTCGTTGTCTTCGGTGGTCGATCAGTTGGCTTTCGACACATACGAAGAACAGGGAGCATCATGAGTACGTCTTCCGTCGTCCGGGCCGCGGCGCGGTTCGGCGTGTGCGCCGCCGCGGCGGGTCTGGTCACGGTCGGGATGTCGGCACCGGCCGTCGCCGCCAGTGACACGCTGTGGATCCAGGCGCCCTACGAGTCCGTGCTGCCCAAGGCGGCAGACGGCGGGCAGGGCCCGGCGACCACCCTCGGCCTCGGGCTGTACCACGACAACGCCGACTACACCGTCACCGACGGCCGGCTCACCGTCGACGTCTCCGGACTGACCGGCGTCGCCGACGTCACCTGGCCCGCGAACTGCGCCCCGACCGGCACCACCGCCGTGTGCAGCATCCCCGAGGTGCCCACGAACAGCGCCACCCAGGTCCAGCTCCAGGTGCGCGCGGCGGCCGGCGCGGACATCGACGTCACCGGCAAGATCACCTACCAGGCGACGGCCACCACCACGATGGGCGGCGAGCTCAGATCGCCCGAGGGCTTCGAGACCACGGTGCGCATCGCTTCGGGCCCCGACCTGGTCCTCACCGGCCCCGCGCCGGTCGAGGGTGTCATGCCGGGTGCCTCCGTGCCCGTGCCGTTCTCCGTCGTCAACAACGGCAACGAGCCGGCCCAGGGCGTCCAGGTCACCCTGTATGTCACCCGCGGCCTGCGCCTGGACGGGCTCGCGCCACAGTGCACCAGCACCCCGATCGGTGAGGGCGCCATCAAGCCCGTCACCAAGGTGGACTGCGCTTTCGACGACGTCGTCCAGCCGGGCGGCTCGTTCACGCTGCCGCAGCCGCTGCAGGCGACTGTGGCGTCCTACGCCCTGAACGAGCGCATCGACATCGGCGTCGCGCCGAGCGGAGGCGAGGACATCTCGCCCGGCGACAACGGCACGGTCGCCGGGATCGAGGCCGTCAACACTGCTGACTTCGCGGTGCGCGGTGCGAGGGTGAGCGGCGCTGCCGGCGAGACCGTGCAGGCCGCGCTGACGTTCCGCAACCGTGGTCCGGCGTGGATCGCGAACCTCGGCTCCGGCGACCCCGTCGGCCACATCGACTTCATCGTGCCCAAGGGCGCCACGGTCACCGGCGTGCCGGAGAACTGCTCGGGCCGCACACTGCAGGGCGACTGGTACGAGGGCACCACCGGGGCCCCGCGCTATGTGTGCGACCTGCCGATCTGGGTGGCCGAGAAGCAGACCGTGACCTTCCCGTTCCAGCTGCGCATCGACACCGTCATCGCGCGTTCCACCGGCGAGGTGACGCTGAAGCCTCCGTACGGTGACGGGTTCGCGTTCGACCCGATCGCCGCCAACAACACAGCGAAGCTGGTCCTCAACCCGGCCGTCTGACGGCCCGGTTCCGGGGCCCGGGGCTGCTGTCATGCCCCGGGTCCCGGGCCACCAGTTCCACGTCGGCGACCGAGCCGCAGAGAGTCCACTCCCATCGGAGATTGACTCGCCGAAGTGTTCAACGGGCTGCCTTGGACGGCACGTGCGGTCGGACTGTCAGAGGGCCGGCCCGCCCAGCAACTGCCGCCGCGCACGCGGCCTCAGCCGATGGTGAAGCTCGCCGCCTTCTTGTCGAAGGTGGTCGTGCCGTCCTTGGCGGTGGTGAGGGTGGCGACGTGCCAGGGGCCGCGCGGGGACTCGGCGGCCTCGGCGGCGGTCACGGGAATCTTGTAGGTGCAGCGGGCGGTGTCGTCGCCAGCGGGCTTGCAGGTGGCCGAATCCGCCTCGGCCATGTCCTTCTCGGTCAGTTCGTCCTTGGCGAAGGTGTCGTCGGCCGGCCAGGCCAGGACCTTCAGGCTCTTGACGCCGGAAGACGCCGTGACCTCGGTGGTGAAGGTGAACGAGCCGTCCCGGTCCCCGTCGGGGGCCGCGTAGCGGGCGTCGCTGTTGTCCAGGGCGGGCTGCTGGTCCTCGGCGTAGGCGAAGGCGAAGGCTCCGGCGCCGCCGAGGACGACGATTGCGGCGGCGGCGGACAGGGCGATACGTCGGGACATGGCAGGTCTCCCCGTGACTGTGTCAACTCGTTCTGGAGCCGGCGCTCTTGGCCGCGCCGCTGCCTCGATGCTCGCGGCGCAGGGCGGCCCGGGCCTGAGCAGAGATACTCAATCGCGCCTAGGCGGTTTCGCCCGGCTCGGCGTACCGCACCCCTCCCCGTCCCGCCGATTACCTGGCAGGTCATCGACCCCTGCGCGGGCTGGGTGCCACGATCGTCCCTGTACGGAACCGACCGGCCAGGTCCAGGAGGACGCCATGCCCGCGTACGCCATCGCCCACCTGCGAGACGCCGCCTTGCACCCAGAGGTCGCCGAGTACATCGAGCGTATCCCGGGCACCTTCGAGCCATACGGCGGCCGGTTCCTCGTGCACGTCACGCCGCACGAGGTGAAGGAGGGGAGCTGGCCCGGGGCCGTGGTGGTGATCGGATTCCCGGGGATCGCCGAGGCGCGTGCCTGGTGGGACTCGCCCGCCTACCAGGAGATCGCCCCGCTGCGCTCACGGCACATCGAGGGCGACATCATCCTCGTCGAGGGCGTACCCGAGGACTACGACCCGGCCGTCACCGCGAAAAAGCTGCGCGAGGCCATGGCGGCCGAATAGGGCCTGTCCGGCGGATCAGGTCGCAGGAAATCGGCGGTGATTCGTGGACGCAGGTGAGCGGGGGCGATGGGGGCCCCGCGCGAGCGCGTTCGAGCGTGGGGGAGCGTCGAGCTGCAAGGACGAGGAGGGAGGGACCACACGTCAGGCCTCCAGCCCCTTCCGCAGGCGGTCGGCGAACTCGGCGGGGTGCGTGGTCAGGCCGGTGTGCCCGCCTGGAAAGTGCTGAAGTTCCGTGCCGAGACGCTCGGCCAGGAAGGCGGCTGGACGGTAGGGGAGCTCGCCGCTCGAGTCCTGGCCACAGGCGAGCACAAGTCGGTCTGACAGTGCCTCCAGTCGGTGGATGTCCGGGGCGTAGGACATGAAACTGGGCACGATGCGTCCAATGAAGTACGGCAAGTTGGCCATCGTCCGCTCAGCCCGCTCCGCTGCTTGCGGCGGAAGCTCGACCTCGGCCTTCGGGCCGGCATTGTCGCCGTCCTTCTTCAGCCCCGCGGCGAATACAGCCATCGCCGGCATGAGCCCTTGGATGCGGAACGTCTCCTGCACGCGCGCGATGAGCACCCGGTGTTCGGGGGCGTCCGGCAGGACTTCCACCACCGGTGGCTCGTGCGCCACGACGCGTTCGATGCGCTCCGGATGCGCAGCGAGCAGGTGCAGGGCGGCGATCGCGCCCGCGCTGGCGCCGAACACGCGAGCGGGCTCGCCCGGCGACAGCAGTTCCAACATCCGGAACGCGTCATCGGCGTGCTCGGCCACTCGCTGCTCAGCCTCGGGGTCGTCCAACGTGCTGCGCGACATGCCGCGCGGGTCGTAGGTGGCGACGGTGTATTCCGTGGCCAGGGCGTCGGCGATGCCGTCGAAGGAGGCTGCGCCCCCCGTCCCACCGGGGATCAGCAGCAGGAGCGGGCCCTGACCGCGCGTTTCGTAGTGCAGTGTCGCGCCGTCCACACGCAGGCTGCCGACGGTCTGACCGGTCATGAGGAGTCTCCTTCTCGGGGCGATGGCCAGTGCTCCAGGAGGGTGTGCAGGGCGTCGAGCGCGCGGATCCAGGACTGCTGCGACGAACGCTCGTGCGCGAATCCGCCCGCGGCCTCCAGGGCGACGAACCCGTGGAACGTGCTGCGCAGCAACCGGACCGCGTCGGTCAGGTCTGGCTCGGTCAGTCCGTAGCCGCGCAGCATGCCGTAGGTCAGCTCGACCGCGCGCCGCGGTCCGGTTGCCTTGGCAGCCAGATCGGGGTCGATCCGGATCGGGGTCTGGGTCGCCGTGTAGCGGCCAGGATGCGTGCGGGCGTACTCCCGCCAGGCGTTCGCGAACGCGACCAGGGCGTCCTTGCCCGCCCGCCCGACGGTCGCCTCCGCGATGCGAATGGTCTTCTCGTCCGCCGCCAGCAGCGCGATCCGACCGCGCAGATCCTCCAGGCCGCGGACGTGCGTGTAGAGGCTCGCGTCCTTCACGCCCAGCCGCCGCGCCACCTGCGACATGGTCACCTGCTCGAATCCGATCTCGTCCGCCAGTTCGGCGCCCGCGATCGTCACCCGCTCCGCCGTCAGCCCTGCGCGCGCCATGCGTCCTCCCCAAGATCCTTGACCCTCTAGTTTTAGCCTAGGGGTCCTAGGAAGGTCGAAGGGGGGCTGAAGGTGACGCGCCGTGCAGCCAGATCCGCAGCGGTCCGACCGGCTCGAAGCCATGGCGGACGGCGGCCGCCAGGTCGTCGCCCCGCTCGTAGCCGACCACCGGCATGGTGGGGAACAGCCGGTTCACTGCGCCCAGGACGACTGGCCAGACCGCGTCAGGGCCGCCGTCCAGCGCGAAGACATTGGAGATGCCGACCACGTCGTCGCTTTGGTTCGCCACCGCTCCGGCGACAGTTCGGCCATCGGCGGACTGTCCGGCGAGCACGAAGGTGGCGGGGTCGTCGAGCAGTTCAGGCCGGAAGAGGTCCGCGTTGCCGTCTCCGTCGTCCCAGGCGAGCGCCCATGCGCGCAGCTTGTCCGGGTCGCCCGCCACGTCCCAGACGAGATCGGACGCGGGGGTGGGCTTACTCGGTGGGCGGTAGATCCACTGCGCTTCGAACAGCACACGAAAGCCGACCTCTGTCAGGTTGAGGTCGGCGAAGCTGTCCTTGACGGTGGCGCCGGGTGCGGTGGTGTCGATCCGGGCCGCAAGCGCGGTCCGGTCGGCGCCCGGCACCAGCGTCACCGCGTCGGGGTAGAACTGCGGCGTTCGGGATGCGGCGGCCCAAGCCTGTGCCCCGAACTCGCCCGCCAGGCCATGCGACCGGCTCATCGCTGCGCACCACTCGGCGTTGTTTCGGGCGGCTGCCCGGACCAGATGTTGCTTCGGAAGCGTCACGAGTGCGGATCATGACGGCTGGGACCCAGCCAGTCGAACGGTTTTCCGCTGACTACGAGAGCGTGGCTTTGCTGACGGTATCCGTCGCGCCGCACTGCACTGCACTGCTGCGTCTGCGGCGTGATCCAAACGACGGACCCTCGGGCTGCCGGCTCAGGTCGTGACGGCGGCCGCGGTTCCCGCGGAGACCGCCGCGACGGTCCGCATCACCGCGCCGTTCACCGCTTCGGCGCCCCAACTCTCCTGCTCCAGCTTCTTCGCACGCTTGTAGACCGTGCCCGACCACGGGATCACGCGGTGCAGGCTCGGCAGCGTGCCGCTTGCGGACAGCAGACCGATCAACGCCGCGGTACGGGCATCGGGCTCCGCCCCGTCCACCAGGGCCGCACGTACTCGCGCGACAACGGCTTCCTTGTGCCGGGTGTCGGCGGCCCGCGTGGACGTCGTACGGAACAGGCCGAGTGTCCTGTTGCTCTCCCGGCGCAGCAGGCCCCGTTCGACGAGTCAGTCGAGCACGGTCTTTCGCAGCCCGGTGCCGATCTCGATGATCAGGGTCTGGACGTCCCGCACCACCCCGGGTGTAGTACAGCGTGCCGGCACCCGTGCGTGGCCTCGCCCCCCGACTTGCCTGACGGGAAAGTCAAGGGTAGCTTTCCCGGTAGGAAAGTAAAGTTGGAACGGGGAGGCGGTGGCCGTGAGCACACCAGTGGATGCCGAACAGGCATGGAAGGACCTGCAGCGCATCCGAGTGCCACAGGAGCGGGTGTACGACGAGGTCGAGCGGAGCGCGTCCGGCGGCCCCGGCGCGACATACGCCACGGCCGCGATCATGTGGGTCTTCCTGGCCGGCCTGGGCCTGGACCCGCCCAAGTGGGGCGTCTGGCTGGCCCTCGCCGTCTATCTCACGGTGCTGGGCGCGCTGGCCCGGACCTACAACCGCAGGAGCCGGATGCGACTGCACCACTCCCGTTGCAGCTGGCGGATGTTCGCCACCTTCGTCGCGGGCGCGGTGGTGACCGGCGGGACCATCGTCCTGTCCGGCCGTATGGTCGAGTCCCTGAAGCCGATGTCCGGCAGCCTGATCCAGGCCACGGTCTCGGCGGCCGTGTTCGTGCTGTTCGTCGGACCTGCCGGCCGCTGGGCGGTCGGCTCGTTGCGCGGCCGCGGCGAACCGGCGGCCCGCGTGGGGGCGGGCAGATGAGCACACCCACCGGCTTCGACGAGCTGATCCATCCCGCCACCCGGCTGTCGGTGGTCGCACTGCTCGCCGCCACCGAATGGGCGGACTTCGCGTTCGTCCGCGACAGCCTCTCGCTCAGCGACTCCGCACTCTCCAAACAACTGCACACCCTGGAAGAGGCCGGATACCTGGAGCTCCACAAGGAGGGCGGCGGCCGCAAGCGGCGCACGAAGGTGCGGTTGACGGACCGCGGCCGCACCGCCTTCGAGGGGCACGTGGCGGCGCTCCGGGCAATCGTCGAGGGCGCCGGGCCGCCGGCGACGACCGGGGAGGAAGCCCGCCGGCAGCACCCCACGAAGGCAGGACGATGACGCAGCAGATCGAGCACGCACCCGCCCAACCCGTGATCCAGGCCCGCGATGTGACCATGGCGTACGGCGACACCAGCGTCCTGCGCGGCATCGATCTGGACGTCCACCGCGGCGAGGTCTTCGCGCTGCTCGGCCCCAACGGCGCCGGGAAGACCACCACCGTCGAGATCCTGGAGGGCTTCCGGCAGCGCTCCGGCGGGGAGGTCCGCGTCCTCGGTGTGGACCCCGAGCGGGGCGACGACGCCTGGCGCGGCCGCATCGGGCTGGTCCTGCAGTCCTGGCGCGACCACCCCCGCTGGCGGGTCTGCGAACTTCTGACGCACTTCGCGACGTACTACTCCGACCCGCGCGACCCCGCCGGGCTGCTGGCCCTGGTCGGCCTCACCGACCAGGCCGACCAGCAGGTGAACCGGCTGTCCGGCGGCCAGCGCCGGCGGCTGGATGTCGCGCTCGGCATCGTCGGCCGCCCCGAACTCCTCTTCCTGGACGAGCCGACCACCGGTTTCGACCCTCAGGCACGGCACGAGTTCCACCTCCTGGTCGAACGGCTGGCCCGCGATGAAGGCGTCACCGTCCTGCTCACCACACACGACCTGGTGGAGGCCGAGCGGCTCGCCGACCGGATCGCGATGCTGGTCGGCGGCCGGATCCGGGCCTGCGGCACCCCGGCGGAGCTGGCTCGTCGGGCCGCCGCTCAGGCCGAGGTCCGCTGGACGGCCGACGACGGTACGTCCCGCCGCGTACGCACCGAGGACCCCTCACGGCTGGTCTGGGACCTCCACCAGGACGCGGTCGGCCCGATCGCCGACCTGGAGGTCCGCCGCCCGACGCTGGAGGACACCTATCTGCACATGGTGCATTGGCAGGACGACGGCACGGACGCAGTCATGGACGGGGAGGCACGGGCCGCATGAGGGAAACGCACGTGACGAACGAGAGGGCCAGGACCGACAAGGCGGAGAAGCCTCGCCGCCCCACCCGCCACCACTGGCGTGCCGGCGTTCTCCGAGGCGGCATCGAGCTACGGCAGCTCCTCCGCAATCCCAAAGAGATGTCCGGCCATCTGACCAACGTGGTCGTCGCACTCCTGGTCGCCGCCTACGTCGGCGACGACGTTCCCGGCACCCACACCCCCATGGCCCATCTGGTGCTTGCGGGCTTCGCCGCGTATCTGCTGTTCCAGATCGGGCTGATCAATCTGCCGCAGATGCTCGTGACCGAGCGGGAGGAAGGCGCCCTGCTGCGGCTGCGTGCGACGCCCGGGGGATACCCGCCTACCTCGTCGCCAAGTGCCTGCTGGTGGTCGTCACGGCGGTCGGCACCCTTGCTCTGCTCCTGGTCACCGCAGCGGTGCTGGTGGACGGGCCACTGCCGCACGGGCCGGGCGACTGGCTGACACTGCTGTGGGTCACCACCCTCGGCCTGCTCGCCGTCGTTCCGCTGGGCGCGGCCATCGGCGCCGTGCTGCCCAACCCCCGCGAGGCGCTGGCATTGATCATGCTGCCCACGATGGGCCTGCTGGTCACCTCCGGAGCGGTGTTCCCGATCACCTCGCTGCCCGTGCCGGTGCAGCAGGTGGCCGCCGTCTTCCCGCTCAAGTGGATGGCACAGGGCCTGCGTTCGGCGCTGCTGCCGGACTCCGCACGGACCGCAGAGGCGGCCGGCTCCTGGGAGTTGCCCATGGTCGCCCTGGTGCTGACCGCCTGGGCGGTCCTCGGGTTCCTCCTGGCCATCCCTCTCCTGCGCCGAGCCGCCCGCCGCGAGTCCGGCTCCCGCCTGACCGCGCGCCACCGCCGGGCGGCCCAGAGCGGGGCGATGCCCGCGTAGGAGGGCTCATGCCTGTCCGGCAGGGGTCGATGCCGACCGCGAGAGTCTGGTGGTCAGACCGTCAGGAGACAGATCCCCAGCGCGAGAAGGGCGAGGACCTTGAGCGCCTCGGTGACCACGTAGAGCAGGTGGGCGTGGGAGCGGGGCAAGGTCTCACCGGCGAGCACCCGGTCGGAGCGGCGGTTGAGGCGGGGTCGGATCAGCAGGAGCTGTACGGCCAGCAGCAGTGCGGCAATACCGGTGAGCAGGCCGACGGGCAGGGGAGGGTCACCGACGGCCACCGAAGCGACCGCGGCGGTGGCGAGCACGAGTTCGGCCCGGTTGAGCGCGCGGAAGACGATCCGGCCGATGCCGAGCCCGATGGGTACGGTCACACCGGGAGCCCGGAACTTCAACGGCGCCTCGAGAAAGGAGATGGCCAGGACCATCCCCAGCCAGACGAAGATGACGGCGGTAGCTACGGCGGCCGACGTGGCGTTCATGGGGTGCGCGCTCCTTACTCGCGGCCGAGCCAGAGATCAGGGCCGAAGACTTCGTAGTGAATGGCGTGTGCGGGCAATCCGAGGCGGAGCAGGTCGCCGCGTACCGCCCGCATGAACGGCAGCGGGCCGCACAGGTATGCGGCGTTCAGCCCCTCCGGGAGTTCGAGCGCGGTCACGTCGGCCTGGCCGGCGGACGCCCCCGGGGCATCGTCGCCCGGCTCTTCGTACCAGAGGTGCAACGTGGCATGCGGCAGCGCTTGGACCAGGCGGCGGAGTTCGTCGCGGTGCGCATGGTCGGCGGGGGTGCGGTCGGCGTGAACCACCGTCACCTCCCGGGACGTACGCCCGGCGGCCAGGTGGTGGAGCATGGACAGCATCGGTGTGCAGCCGATCCCGGCCGACGCCAGCAGCAGCGGGCCGTCGCCTTCGGGTAGGACGAGGTCGCCGAAGGGGGCGGAGACGGTGAGCACGTCTCCGACGCGCACGTTCTCATGCAGCCAGGAGGAGACCTCGCCCTCCGGTCCTGCCATGCCGTTGACGCGCTTGACGGTGATGCGCCACGGGTCGCTGCCCGGGGCGGCGGACAGGCTGTACTGGCGTATCTGGCGGGCGCCGTCGGGCAGTTCGACCTGGACACTGACGTACTGGCCCGGGCGGAACGCGCCCGCGGGGCTGCCGTCGATGCGGCCCAGCACGAAGGACACCGCGTCAGGGGTCTCCTCTCGCCGGTCGATCACCTTCATCTGCCGCCAGACCCGGCCGTCGGCCACGTCGGCCTCCTGGTAGAGCCGGGCCTCAACAGCGATCAGCGCGTTGGCCATCAGCCAGTAGACCTCGTCCCAGACGGCGGCTACGTCGCCGGTGACGGCATCGCCCAGGACCTCGCCGACGGCGGCGAGGAGGTGTTGGTGGACGAGCTTGTACTGGTCGGAGGTGACGCCGAGGGAGGCGTGCTTGTGGGCGATCCTGGCGAGCATCGCGTCGGGCCGGGCGTCGGGGTGTTCGAGCAGCATGCCCGCGAACGCCGCGATGGAGCCGGCCAGCGCCTTCTTCTGCTCCCCGTTGGCCTGGTTCCCGCGGTTGAACAGGTCGCGCAGCAGTTCGGGAAGGTCGTCGAAGAGCTTGGCGTAGAACAGCTCGGCGATCTCGTCGATGGCGGCGCCGACGAGGGGCAGGGTGGCCCGGACGATCGGGATGGATTGCTCGGAGAGCACAGCGGCCCCTTTATTGGTAGATGATCTGCGCATTTAAACGGATGGGTGTGTGCAGGCGCGCGCGAGTACGCGCGCACCGACGGATGAGGCTCACTCGGGGCGGTGGCCGGCCAGTCCCACGAGAACCGGCCCGGTGGGTGAGGCCACCAGGTCGGTCACGGTCAGCGGATCGAGGGTGGCGTAGAAGGCTTCCTGTGCGTCGCGCAGTGCGCGTCGGAGTCGGCACGCCGCGCGGAGTGGGCAGGGTTGATCGCCCTCACACGCGACGACCTCGTCCTGACCTTCCAGTTCCCGCACCAGCCAGCCCACCGACGCCCGGCGGCCGAGGGCGGTGAGTGCCAGTCCGCCGCCGCGACCGCGTCGGGCCTCCAGTACGCCCAGGTGCTGCAGGCGCGTGACCGCCTTCGCCATGTGCGCGGAGGGTACCGCCATAGCCTCCGCCACCTCCTGGGTGGTCAGAGGGCCGTCCTGCTCGGAGACCGCCAGGCGCATCACGGCACGCAGCGCCAGGTCGGTGAACTTCGTCAACCGCACGCCCTGACACTAACAAACACGCATCCAGGATTCCTGTTTGAGTGGGCTGATCAACGGTGTGGAGCCCATCACGGAGTCCGGCGCCCGCATCGTCAGGTGACGCTGGTCAGTTCGAACCCCGCTCCGGCATGGGCCGGTAGCGGGTGGGCCCCGGCGTCCTGCCCTGCGGTGGGTACTCGCAGTCGAGGCTGGTGACCTCGTAGTCGTTACCCTCGTTCTGCTCCTGGTCGACGACCACCGTCGCGGTGCAGGCGCGGCCGTGCTCGTCGGTGAACGTGACGACCTCGCTGTAGTCCGTCGGCGGGGTGGTGCACCCCGCGAGCACCAGCACCGCAGCCCCGGCGGCCGCCACCGCGCCAAACCCCCACGGCCGTCCCATGCCACATCCCTCCCCGTCCGACCTTGTCCGGCGACTCCGTCACCGGCCACGAGAACAATGCCCGGAGTGTAAGGAGTCCCTTCCGGGAGGGGTCCCGCGCCGACGCACGCTGTAGAGAGCATGAGACCGGCTAGGAGCGGGGGTCGGTGATCGCCGTCGCGTCGGTCCAGGCGATCTCGAAGTACCTCACGTGTTCGTCTTCTCCGGTCGGCCGCATGCCGACTGCCAGCATGACGTGCTGGGACGCGATGTTGTCGTGGTCCGCGTCGCCTTTCACGCAGGTGACGCCGTGGGCCCGCGCGAGCAGCAGCAGTCCGCGGAGGGCTTCGGTGGCGTACCCCTTGCCTCGCGCTGACGGGACGAGGCCGTAGCCGATCGTGACGCTGCCGTTCTCGTCCGCGGGTCCGTGGAAGCCCACACCGCCGATCGCCTGACTGTCCTCGCGGCGGCGGATCTCATAGTTTCCGAATGGCTGGGGATCACCGGTGTCCGCGCAGGTGCTCAGGAAGCGCCTGGCGGCGGACACATCCCCGTCTGTGGGGTATTCGGGCGCCCATCGGGCACCACTGTCCGGCTCGCCCGCCACTACTCGCTCAGCCTCACTCACGGTCATCGGATGAATCACGAGCCGCGCCGTCACAAGATCACCCACAGCAGGGAGGGGTATCACGCGGGGCGACCAGAGCGCACGTGGATTTTCCCACCAGGCAGCGCCTCGCCCCGACGGGCTGCGCGAGGAGGCCGATCGCCAGCGGGCGGGACTTGGGCATTCCGCAACCACTGGGTGTTCCATGCAGTTATGTCCGACTTGGGTGGCAGCCTCACTCCAGGTACGCCGTCCCTCGCGACGCCCGGCCTCCAGCAGGCCGTTCGCTTCCTCGGCGCCGTGCTGCGCATCCGGGTGGGAGGCGAAGCGAGCGGCGGGCAACTGGCGGTCGTCGAGCACGAGGGGGAGCGCGGCTACTGCGCCCCCTTGCACAGGCGTGACGCCGAGGAGGAGACCTTCCTGGTCCTCGACGGCGAGCTGCGCGTCGAGGTGGACGGCCAGGCGCAGGCGGCCGGCGCCGGCGCCGCAGCGTTCCTGCCGCGCAAGGTTCCGCACGCCTTCGTGGTGACCAGCCCGCAGGCCCGGTTCCTCACCCTCCACGTTCCGGCGGGCTTCGAGCGGTTCGTTCTCGCGGGCGGACTCCTCCTCACCCCCGTCGGCACGCCGACGAGCGACGAGCCGGCGCGTTGCAGCAGGCGGCCGCTCGCCACTCACCTGCCGCCACTGAGCGACCAAGCGAACAGTGTCGAACTGCGCCCGCTGCACTTCACGCAGCACACCAGGAGGAATACGGCGGTCACGACGGCTGGGCAACCCGTAGGTGTCGTCGTTCGGCCAGTTCCTCCGCGCTGACCACGGTCAGAACCGGCGTACCCGGCGGCGCGAACATGGTCACCACCAGCTGCGACTGCGCGTCCGGGAGGTTGTTGGCGCCCTGGTAGTGGATCACCTCGCCCCCGGGCTCGAACAGGGCGTCACCGGCCTTGAGGACCCGGGGCGGCTGCCCCTCCAGCTCGAAGAGGATCTCGCCCTCGGTCACGTAGCCGAAGAGCGGTCCGGGGTGCCGGTGCGGGGGCGCGCCGGGGTCGCCGGGCGGCAGGGTGACCCGGATGGTCCTGGCCTCGGCGCCGTCCGGTATCCGGGCCGCCGCCTCCGGCAGGGTCGTGATCACCTCAACGCCTGGGGGCAGGTGGGCGTGCTCAGCGCTCATGTGTTCCTCCAAAACAAGGGACTGTCCACAGCAAGGACAAGACGGCCTCCCCGTTTGTGACAGCCCTGTCCGGCGAACCGGCCCAGGGACGCCGACTGTCTGCAGGGCGCACATGCGCCGCCCGGCGCCCCCGCGCCACGCGCCTTTCGTGCAACGGCACGCCCCGATCGTGCAGGAGTTGACCCCCGGGCAACCCCCACACTCGGTGGCCAGGCACAACGGCGATGAGGCCGACACACGGAGGCGATGGATCATGCGGACGTTCGTGCACACTTCCCATCCGGCACGGGTGCTCTTCGGCTCCGGCTCTGTCGGCGACCTCGCCGACGAGGTGCGGCGGCTCGGCGGTTCCCGGGTGCTGCTGCTGTCCAGCCCGCCGCTCGCGGAGGCATCCGCGCGGGTCCGGGACGCCCTGGGCGGCCTGCTGGCGGCGGAGTTCGACGGCGCCGCCATGCACACGCCGACCGAGGTGACGGAAGCGGCGCTCGCCGTACTGAGGGAGGCGGGCGCCGACTGTCTCGTGTCTGTCGGCGGGGGCTCGACCACGGGCCTGTCCAAGGCGCTCGCTGTGCGCACGGACCTGCCCCAGGTGGTCGTACCGACCACGTACGCCGGATCCGAGGTGACCCCCGTGCTCGGGGAGACGCGAGACGGACACAAGGTCACCCGGTCCTCGGCCGCGATCCTGCCCGAGACAGTCGTCTACGACGTCGACTTCACCCTCTCCCTGCCCCTGCCCATGTCGATCACCAGCGGTGTGAACGCCATGGCGCATGCCGTGGAGGCGCTGTACTCCGCCGACGCCGACCCGGTCACGGACCGCCGGGCCCTCGACGCGATCTCCCTCATCGGGCGGGCGCTGCCCCGGCTGGCCGCCGACCCCGCCGACCGGGAGGCGCGGGCCGACCTGCTGCAGGCCGCCTGGCTCGCCGGTACGTGCCTGGCCACGGTGGGCATGGGCCTGCACCACAAGCTCTGCCACACCCTGGGCGGCAGCTTCGGCCTGCCGCACGCCGAGACGCACACCGTGATCCTGCCGCACGCGATGGCCTACAACGCGCCCGCCGCCCCCGACGCCATGCGCCGGATCGCCCGGGCGCTGGACGTGCCCGACGCTGCGAGCGGCGTGTACGACCTGATCGCCGCGCTGGGCGGGCCGACGTCGCTGCGCGATCTGGGCATGCCCGAGTCGGAGCTGGGTCGCGCGGCCCGGCTGGCCGTGGCGACGCCGTACCCGAACCCCCGGGAACTGACCTCCGAGGGCATCGAGGGCCTGCTGGCCGACGCCTGGCACGGCCGCCGTCCCCAGGAGCTCGCCAGCACCGACTCCTTGCCGGCCCGACTCACCGAGCAGGTGGTGGCGAGCTTCGCGCACGCGCCGGACGCCCGTGTCCGCACCCTGCTCACCGCCCTCGTACGGCACCTGCACTCCTTCGTGGCCGAACAGGACGTCACCGAAGCGGAATGGCAGTACGCGATCGACTTCCTGACCCGGACGGGACAGCTGTGCGGCCCGACCCGGCAGGAGTTCGTGCTGCTCTCGGACGTGCTGGGCGTCTCCAGCGCTGTGGATCTGCTGACCAACTCCCGCACCCCGGACACCACCCCGTCCGCCGTCCTCGGCCCCTTCTACGTGGAAGGGCCCCCTGAGGCCGCGCACGGCAGCGACATCTCCGGCGGCCTGCCCGGAACGCCCCTGTGGGTGGACGTCCGCATCACCGACACGTCCGGGGTGCCGGTCAAGGACGCGGTCGTCGACGTATGGCAGTCCAACAAGGACGGCTTCTACGACGTTCAACTGCCGGAGCTGGACGGGCCCGTGCTGCGGGCCCGGCTGCGCAGCGACGCCGAGGGACGGCTGACGTTCTGGTCGATCCTGCCCTCGGAGTATCCGATCCCGCAGGACGGCCCCGTGGGGCAGATGCTCTCGGCGGTCGGCCGCCATCCCTACCGGGCGCCGCACCTGCACTTCATGATCGACGCGCCCGGCCACCGCCGGCTCGTCACGCAGCTGTTCGTGGCCGGCGGCTCGTACCTCGACAGCGACACCGTCTTCGGCGTGAAGGACCAGCTCGTCGTCGACTTCGACCCCCAGACCGGCCCCACCCCGGACGGCCGGAGCGTCGACGGGGAGTGGCGCCGTCTGGACCACTCCTTCCGCATCGCCCCCCTGACCGACTGACCGAGGAGAAGGCCCCTCATGACCCGCACCGACAGCTACGACATCGACGTCCTCGTCGTCGGCAGCGGCCCCGCCGGGGGCTCCGCCGCCCTGCTGCTGGCCACCTACGGCATCCGCACCCTCCTTGTCACCAAGTACGGCTGGCTCGCCAACACCCCCCGGGCGCACATCACCAATCAGCGCACGATGGAAGTGCTGCGCGACCTGGGCGTCGAAACCGAGGCGCTGGCGCACGGCAGCCCGTCCCACCTCATGGGGGACACCGTGCTCTGCACCGCGCTCACGGGCGAGGAGATAGGCCGGATCCGCAGCTGGGGCACGGGGCCCGGCTCCCTGACCGAGTACGCGTCGACCAGCCCCTGCCAGATGATCGACCTGCCGCAGACCTACCTGGAGCCGATCCTCACCACCAACGCGGCGGCCCGTGGCGCCAAGGTCCGCTTCGACACCGAGTTCCTGAGCCTCACGCAGGACGAGGACGGCGTCACGGCCCTGCTGCGCGACCGGGTCCGCGGCGACGAGTTCACCGTACGGGCCCGCTACCTGATCGGCGCCGACGGCGGGCGCAGCACCGTCGCCGAGCAGATCGGCCTCCCCATGGACGGGCGCATGGGCAAGGCCGGCAGCATGAACATCGTCTTCAAGGCCGACCTCGCCCGGCACTGCGCCCACCGTCCCAGCGTCCTGTACTGGGTGCTGCGGCCCGGCGCGGCGACCGGCGGCATCGGCATGGGCCTGGTCCGCATGGTGCGGCCGTGGAACGAGTGGCTGCTGGTGTGGGGCTACGACATCGAGCAGCCCCCGCCCTCGGTCGACGAGGAGGAGGCGCGCCGGATCGTACGCGATCTCATCGGCGACCCGGACCTGCCCGTGGAGATCACGTCCACCTCCCTGTGGACCGTCAACCACACCTACGCTTCGGCCTATGCGTCCGGGCGGGTGTTCTGCATGGGCGACGCCGTGCACCGCCACCCCCGTCCAACGGGCTCGGCTCCAACACCTCGGTCCAGGACGCGTACAACCTGGCCTGGAAGCTCGCCATGGTCGTCCGTGGCGAGGCGGGACCGGTACTGCTGGACAGCTACTCGGCCGAACGCGCCCCGGTGGGACGGCAGATCGTCGAACGCGCGAACCTCAGCCGGGACCAGTTCGGACCGGTCTTCGAGACACTCGGTGTCGGTACCGACAGCGACGAGCGGGCCATCGCCGAGGGGATCGCGGCACTGCGCGCGGGCACCGCCGAGGGCGCCAAGCGACGTCGGCTGCTGGAGGACGCGATCCAGCTCAAGAACTACGAGTTCAACGCGCACGGCGTCGAGATGAACCAGCGCTACGTCTCCGGCGCGGTCGTCGCCGACGACTCTCCCGTCGAGCACGGGGAGGACGACCCCGAGCTGGTGGCCCGGCCGACGACCCGCCCGGGCGCCAAGCTGCCGCACGCGTGGCTCGTGGACAGCGCCGGCGAGCGGGCCTCCACCCTCGACGTCGTCGGCAAGGGTGTGTTCACCGTGCTGACCGGGCTTTCGGGCGGGGTGTGGGACGCGGCGGCGGCCGCCTGCAGCGAGGAGCTAGGCATATCGCTGCGTTGCGTGCGCGTCGGCGACGACGACTCCCGTGACGCCTACGGCGAATGGAGCAGGGTGAGCGAGATGGCCGAGGACGGGGTGCTGCTGGTGCGCCCGGACGGCTACGTGGCCTGGCGCCGCCGCACCGCACCCGAAACATCGTCGGAGGCACGAAACGAGCTGCTCGCCGCCCTGCGCCGGGTACTGGGGCGGTGACCATGGACAAGCAGGTGGCCACGGCCGCGCAGGCCTTGGCGGACGTCACGGACGGCAGGTCCTTCGCCGTCGGCGGGTTCGGACTGAGCGGTGTGCCGGAGGTACTCATCGAAGCGCTGTACGAGTCCGGCGCGGGAGATCTCACCGTCGTGTCGAACAACTGCGGTGTCGACGGGCGCGGTCTCGGCGTGTTGCTGGCGGCGGGCCGCATCAGCCGGGTCACCGGTTCCTACATCGGTGACAACAAGGAGTTCGCCCGCCAGTACCTCGCAGGTGAGCTGGAGGTCGAGCTGATCCCCCAGGGCACGCTCGCCGAGCGGCTGCGGGCAGGGGGCAGCGGCATCCCCGCCTTCTTCACCCCGGCCGGTGTCGGCACACCGGTGGCGGAGGGCGGCCTGCCGTGGCGGTACGCCGCCGACGGCTCCGTCGCGGTCGCCTCGCCGACCAAGGAGATACGCGTGTTCGACGGCGTGGAGCACGTCCTGGAGCACGCCGTCACCACGGACTACGCCCTCGTCCGGGCCGCCCGCGGCGACCGGCACGGCAACCTCGTCTTCCACCGGGCGGCGCGCAACTTCAACCCGCTCGCCGCCATGGCCGGACGTATCACCGTGGCCGAGGTGGAGGAGCTTGTCGAACCGGGCGAACTCGACCCCGACGACGTGCACCTGCCGGGCGTCTTCGTCCAGCGCGTCGTCGCACTGACCCCGGAGCAGGCGGCCGACAAGGGCATCGAGAAGAGGACGGTACGCGAGCGATGAGCTGGAGCAGACAGCAGATGGCGGCACGAGCCGCACGCGAACTGCGCGACGGCGACTACGTCAACCTCGGCATCGGGCTGCCCACGCTGGTGGCGGACTTCCTGCCGGCGGGCGTGGACGTCGTCCTGCACTCCGAGAACGGCCTGCTCGGCGTCGGCCCGTACCCGGCGCCGGACGAGGTCGACGCCGACCTCATCAACGCGGGCAAGGAGACGGTGACCGTACGACCGGGGGCGTCGTTCTTCGACTCCGCGCTGTCCTTCAGCATGATCCGCGGCGGCCACATCGACACCGCCGTCCTCGGTGCGCTGCAGGTCTCGGCACGCGGCGACCTGGCCAACTGGGCCGTCCCGGGAAAGATGATCAGAGGCATGGGCGGTGCCATGGATCTCGTGCACGGCGTGGGACGGGTCGTCGTGCTGATGGAGCACACCGCCAAGGACGGCAGCTCGAAGATCGTCGAGGAGTGCACGCTTCCGCTGACCGGACGCGCCTGCGCCGACCGCATCATCACCGACCTCTGCGTGCTCGACGTCACCCCGCAGGGACTCGCACTCGTCGAAACAGCGCCGGACGTGACGGCGGAGCAAGTGGTTGCCCGCACGCCCGTATCACGCATCGTGAGGAGCCCCCGATGATCGAACAACCGCGTGACGTGTACATAGTCGACGCCGTACGCACCCCCTTCGGCCGTTACGGCGGCGCGCTGTCCGGCGTACGCCCGGACGACCTGGCCGCCGGCGTGCTGCGCGCCCTCGTTCAGCGCAGTCCCGGCCTCGACCCGGCCCGCATCGACGACGTCCTGTTCGGCAACGCCAACGGAGCCGGGGAGGACAACCGGAACGTGGCGCGTATGGCCGTCCTGCTGGCCGGGCTGCCCGTCGGCGTGCCCGGCGCCACGGTCAACCGGCTCTGCGGTTCCGGCATGGAGGCCGTCGTCCAGGCGGCCCGCGCCATCGCCCTCGGCGACGCCTCCGTGGCGATCGCGGGCGGCGTGGAGTCCATGAGCCGCGCCCCGTGGGTGCTGCCGAAACCGGACCGGGCCTTCCCTGCGAAGGACCAGCAGCTCCACTCGACCACCCTGGGCTGGCGGATGGTCAATCCGAGGATGCCGGGGGAGTGGACCATCCCCTCGGTGAGAGCGCGGAGCTCGTGGGCGCGAAGTACGGCGTGACGCGGGCGGAGCAGGACGCCTTCGCGCTGGCCAGCCACCGCAACGCCGCGGCCGCCTGGCGCGACGGCCTCTACAGTCGCGAGGTCGTCGCCGTCGACGGCGTGGACCTGCCGCGCGACGAGAACATCCGCGACACCACCTCCCTCGAAGCCCTGGCGAAGCTGAAACCGGCGTTTCTGCCCGACGGCACCATCACGGCCGGCAACGCCTCACCGCTGAACGACGGGGCGTCCGCGCTGCTGCTCGCCGACGAGGAGGGGCTCGCGGCGATCGGCCGCGAGCCGCTGGCGCGGGTGCGGGCGGCGGCGGTCACGGCAATCGAGCCGCAGTACTTCGGACTGGGCCCGGTGGACGCCATCCGCAAGGTCCTGACCAAGGCGGGGGTCGATGCGGCCGACCTGCGCACGGTCGAGCTCAACGAGGCCTACGCCGCCCAGGTGCTGGCCTGTCTGGCGGCGCTCCCGGAGCTGGACCCGTCCCTGGTCAACCAGCGCGGTGGTGCCATCGCCATCGGACACCCGCTGGGCGCCTCCGGTGCGCGCGTCGCGGGCGCGGTCGCCCATCAGCTGGCCGAAGCCGGGACGGGCACGGGCCTGGCCGCGCTCTGCATCGGAGTGGGGCAAGCGCTGGCACTGGTGCTGGAGCGCTGACCAGGGTGAGGGGGCGCCGCCCTCACCCCTCGCGGCGTACGACGGCCGGGGTGGTGCCCAGGCGGGCACGCATCACCCTGGTCAAGTGCTCCTGATGGGAGAACCCGCACTCGACGGCCACCTGCCCGATCGGCGCGGACCCGGTACGCAGCAGCCGGCACGCGTGTTCCAGGCGCAGGCCCAGCAGGTACTGGTGCGGAGACTGGCCGGTGCTCGCGCGGAACTGGCGGGTGAACTGACTGACGCTGAGCGAGGCGGCAGCGGCCAGGTCCGCGATCGGCAGCGGCTCCGCCAGGCGCTCCCCGATGAGGTCCCGTACGGCGGTCAGCTGCCGGGCGGAGAGCCCGGAGCGGACAGGCGCCGGGCCGGCGGGGCGTGCCGCGTGCCGCCGGGTCAGCTGCGCGGCGAGCATGCCGGTCAGATGGTCCACGTACGTGCGGGCCGACGGTTCCCAGCGGCGCACCGCGACGTCCAGCGCGATCATGAGCTGTTCGGCGAGCGGATCGGTGGCGCCCAGTTCTTCGGACAGCTCGACGGGCCGTCCCTCGTTGGCCTCGCGCAGCGCCTGATCCGTGAGATAGGCGTGCACGGTGTCCAGGGGGCCGCCCAGTTCGACGCTGAGTTCCCGGCCTACCGGCTGCAGGAACAGGCCGCCGGCCGGCACGGTCCTCGACAGCGCCGCGGTGCCCTCACCTCGGCGCACGGTGACCGGTCCGCTGAGATGCAGGATGAGCAGATGGGTGGGAGCGGGGTCGAACGTCGCCCGGTAGGACTGCTCCTTCTGCGCGGAGAGGTAGAGGTTCTCCCAGCCGAGCCCGGCGCTGGTGTACCTGGGTCGCACGCCGGGCAGGCGCAGCATCCCCACCGTGTCGGCCAGTCCGAGCTCTGCCACGGTGCGACCTCCTGGGGCGCCGTCGAGTTAGTTTAATGCTCAATTATACGCGGGGTCTGGCGGGAATGCCCGGTGCCGGCGCAGCGCGCGATCAGGCCGGAGGACCCGTGCCGGGGCCGGGAAGCGCGGCACAAGCGGCAGGGGCAGGCTGGGAAGCGGAGGTGGTTGCCGTGACCGGCGATGATCCGCTGATGGTCGTGGATGGGGCGGGCATCGTCGTGCGGCTGAGCAGGCAGGCGGAGGGGCTCATCGGACGCGGCGCGGAGGAGGTGCTCGGCCTGCCCGCGACGCCCTGGCTGACGCGGACGGCGGCTCCGGGTGACCGTAAGGCGGAGTCGGATACGGAGGTGACGCTGTACGACGCGAGCGGGCACGTCGCCGCTACGGGCCTTCAGGTGCGGCCGCTGGCCAATCGTGACGGATCCCTGGCATGGGCCGTGCACCAGGCACCGGCGACCGGCACCCGCGCACCGGATGCGGGTGGCGAAATGCTGCGTGCCCTGTTCACCCGGGCACCGGTCGGCCTGCACATCCTCGACACCGAACTCCGCATAGTGTCGGCCAACGTCGCCGCACAGAAGATGTGCGACGCGCCGCCCGACCGCGTGCTGGGGCGCCACTTCACCGACGTGCACAGCTTCACGTCCGCCGGCGAGGTGGAGACGATGTTGCGCGCGGTCCTGGACAGCGGCGAACCCTCCCCGGAGCGCGCGGTGCGCATGGCGCCCGGGGACACCACGAGCCGGTCACGTGTGAAGGGCCTCTCGGCGTTCCGCCTGGAGGACTCGCAAGGAGCGGTTCTCGGGGTCGTGGCGGCGCTCCTCGACGTCGGTGAGCGCGCGGCGGAAGAGGCGAAGGCGCGGCAAGGCCTGCGCGTACTGAACTCGGTGCGCAAGTGTGTGGGACGGTCCCTGGACGTGGTGGTGACCTGCCAGGAGCTTGCCGACGCACTGGTGCCGGCGTTCGCGGACGGCGCGGTGGTGGAAGTGGTGGACGCCGTGGTGCGTGGTGAAGAGCCGCCACTCGGTCCGCTCGACCGGAGAGTGCCACTGCGTCGTGCCGCCTTCCGGTACGAAGGAGGCCGGGAGCATCTTGCGGCACATCCCGTGGGAGACGTACGCGCCTTGCCGTTCCCCACTCCCTATGCACAGGCGTTGGCCGACCTCAAGCCTCGTACCGTCGTCCTGGGCGCCGACACACCGTGGCTGTCGACCGACCCCGCTCGCGCCCGGGCCGTCCGCGCCTCCGGCGCCCAGCTGCTGCTCGCCGTGCCCCTGACGTTGCGTGGCGCCGTGGTCGGGCTGATGAGTCTGTACCGCAATGAGCAGCGAGGTCTCTTCGACGAAGGTGACCTCGGCGTCGCCCTCGAAGTGGCCGCGCACACCTCCCTGTGCATCGACAACGCGCGCCGCTACATCCACGAGCACACCATCGCCACGACCATCCAGCGCTACGTGCTGGCACCGAGCCCTCCCGTGCAGCCGGCCGTCGAAACCGCGTCGCTGTTCGTACCCGGCAGCGAGGGGGCCGGCGGCTTCGTGGACGTTCTCGCGCTGCCCGGTGCCCGCACGGCACTGGTGGTCGGCGAGGTGGCGGGACGGGGCGTCCACACCGCCACCACCATGGGCCAGTTGCGGACCGCACTGCACGCTCTGGCCGCTCTGGACCTGGAGCCCGACGAACTCCTCGCGCGCCTCAACGACACCGTGACTCGACTGGCGGAGGAACGCGCCGATCTCCCCGCCGGTGACCCGCTGCGCCGGCAAGGTCTCGCCGCCACCTGCGCGTACGCGGTCTACGATCCGCTGAGCCGACTCTGCACCATCGCGCGAGCCGGTGCAGCGCCACCCGTGATCGCACATCCCGATGGCAGTACCGAGATCTTGGACCATCCCAGCGGACCTCCGCTGGGCAGCGACGAGCGGGAGCCCTTCGCGGCCACCACTCTCCGCCTCGAAGAGGGCAGCATCGTCGCCCTGCGCACCGCGTCGCTCCTTCGTCCCCAGTCAGCGGGAGCCCCTGGCGGGATGGACGCGCTCCAGGCTGTGTTCGCCGACCATGATCGCCCCCTGCAGGACATGTGCGACGACGTTCTGTACCGGCTACGCGGCGACACCGGCTCCGCCGACGCCATCCTGCTCCTCGCCCGCACGCACGAGTTTCCGCCGAACCGCACCGCCACCTGGAACGTCGACCATCGTCCGGAAGCCGTTCGTACGGCGCGGGCCAGGGCCCGCGATCAGCTCACCCGGTGGGGAGTCGACGACGGGACCGCACACGCCGCCGAACTTGTCGTGAGTGAACTGGTCACCAACGCCATCCGATACGGTGCCCCACCCGTCCGGCTGCGCCTCATCAAAGACCGCACCCTCACCTGCGAAGTCCATGACGCCAGCGCCGTCGCACCACGTCTGCGCCATGCCCGGACGGTCGACGAGGGCGGACGCGGCCTTTTCATCTGCGCCCAACTCACCCATAACTGGGGCATCCGCTACACCGCCGACGGCAAGACCGTCTGGACGGAACAAGCCCTACAGGAAGTTGACGCGCACTCAGCTGAGTGACGACAGGGGTGCGAACCGGTCTTTTCTGGCAGGTTCGCGTCAGGGAGAGTGCAAGCGACCGCGCAGAGGCGATGAAGAGGGGGACGGTGTCGATGCTGGAGAAGGTGTTCGACAGCGAGAGCCTGCCGGTGCCGGACCGGGTCGAGGCCTGGCGGGACGTCACGGCAAGCGCCCTGATACCCAACGAGTTCACCATCGACCCCGCAGCTGAGTTCCGGGCCTCGCTCAGAGCCGCGGACCTGGGCGGGGCGCAGGTGACCGGCCTGACCTACGCGTCCATGACGTCACGACGGACACCGCGGCTGATCCGCCAGTCCGATCCCGAAATGTACGCCGTGGGGCTCATCCTCCGCGGACAGCAAGTCATGGTCCAGGACGGGTGCGAAGCGCGGCTGGGGGCAGGCGATCTCGTGGTGTACTCCACCTCCCGCCCCTACACGGCGGTCGTGGAGGCCGGGCGGGACCCGGCGGGCTCCGTAGTGGTACAGATCCCCCGGGTCATGGTCCCGGTGTCGTCGAGCCGCGTGGACCGGATACTGGCGGCCCGCATGTCAGGACGCGAAGGTGTCGGCGGCCTGCTCGCCGGCTTCCTCACCCACGCGGCCACCGACACCGTGCCCTGCCGGCCCGCCGACAGCCGGCGGCTCGGCAACGTCCTCGTCGGCCTGATCACCGCATGGCTGGCCCACCACCTGGACGCCGCGGACCAGACACCCGCCGAAACCCGCCGGCACATCCAGTTCCTGGAGATCGAGGACTTCATCAGCCGACATCTGGGCGACGCCGAACTCTCTCCCGCCACCGTCGCTGCCGCTCACCACATCTCGCTGCGGACCCTGCACCGCCTCTTCCACAACCATGCCCACGGTGCCACGGTCGCCTCCTACATCCGCCGGCAGCGGCTCGCACGCGCGCGACGCGACCTGGGCGACCCGCGCCTGTCCGGGCGACCTGTCCACGCGATCGCCGCCCGCTGGGGTTTTCCCCGCCCCGCCGACTTCACCCGGGCCTTCCGCACCATGTACGGCTGCACCCCCACCGAATACCGACACGGAGTGTTGCGCGCAGATGCCGGCGTCCATCGCCAAGCGCGTGGCACGCACTGCTATCCACACGCCGGCAGCACCTCGGAATGATCGGGCAAGGAAGAGATGCGCCGTGCACGGCGCATGCCCGTGACCCAGCCGCCCGCACTCGGCGGGCGGCACCGACAGCAGCAGGGGGAGAACATGAGACACGCACGCTGGAAGGCCGCCCTCGTCGCCGTATCCGCGGCCGGGATCCTCGCCTCGGGCGTCGCGCTGGCGCCCGCGGCCATCGCCGCACCCGCCCAGCAGGTCCCCACCCGGACCGTCGCCATCCAGGCCGTCAACAACCTCGGCCTCACCACCACCGAAGCCAAGAGTGTTCAGTGCTACGTCCGCGACGCCGGGTTCAGCCCCGGCGCGATCGACGGCCAGCTCGGCTACAACAGCTGGAGAGCCTGGCAGCTCTTCCTCAATGACCGCGGATTCAACGCCGGAAGGGTCGATGGCGACGTCGGCCCCAACACCATCCGCGGCCTCCAGCGCTTCCTCACCTACGTCGGCTACGACACCGGCGGCATCGACGGCATCGCCGGAACCAAGACCAGGGCCGCCTGGAAGGCCTTCTCCCACCTCGGCGGGGGCTGGTGCTGACCACCCGTCGCGCCGTACGACGGTAATCCGCGGCGTTCTCAAGGAAATGGCGCCGGCCGCTTCATGGCCGGCGTGGCCGGGTGTCCCCACCGTGCTCGAAGCTCGCGTCGCCGACCGGCAGTCTGCGGTTCCCGGTTCCGGTGACAGTGGTGGCGGCGGCTTCGAGCCGGCCGACGGCCCTGCCGTACGGTGACGGCGAGCGCGCCCCAGGCGGCGGGCCCCACGATGCCGTGCGCGGACAGCAGGTGTGCAGCGCGACGCGTCGGTGCCCCGGTTGCCGTTGCTCGTCAGCGGGAACGCGGCCTGGGGGAAGCGCACGTGAGTTGGCTCATGGCTCCTGGTTCACCTTCCTGACTGGAGGGCGCCCCAGGTGGCGGGGCCGGCGATGCCGTCGACGCTCAGTCCTCGCGAGGACTGGTAGTCGCGTACGGCCTGCGTGGTGCCCGAGCCGAAGACGCCGTCGATGGCCACCGTCCGGCCGAGCGCGGCGGTCAGGGCGCGCTGCAGACGGGTGACGGCCTCGCCCGTGGAGCCGCTCTGGAGGGTCGGGGTGGTGCCACGGGACAGCAGCGCGGTCCACGTCCTGGGCCCGACCGCGCCGTCCGCCGACAGACCTGTGCTGGACTGGAAGTTCCTCGCGGCGGCGGCGGTGTCGGGGCCGAAGGTGCCGTCCGGCGTGCCCGGGTCGTGACCGGCGGCCTTCAACAGGCACTGCGCCGCCTTGACCAGGTTTCCGGTCGAGCCGCTCTGAACGGTGGTGTACGCGATGAAGTCGAGGTTCACCCCGGTGCAGTTGGGCGGTTGCGGGGTGCCGGTGCCCACGTCGAGGTAGTCGCGGTCGATGTTGATCGAGTAGCCGCCGTAGGACTCGCTGACCTCGCCCGCGTACTGGTGGATGCGCTGGTGGTCGGACCAGTGGGTGGACGGCACGTAGGAACCGGTGTTGGTGTCGGCGGCGCCGTTCCACCACGCGTAGAAGATGTGGTCGACCCGCGTGTAGGCGCTGTTGCCGTACTCGCTCGCCGCGTCCCTGATGCCGGAGGCGGCGCTGGAGTAGAAGCCGGAAAGGTAACCGCTGCTGTGCAGCCGCTCCGTCCAGCCGGACAGGTAGGACAGCACGGCCGCCTTGCAGGAGGCCGTCGAGCTGTACGCCTCGATGTCGCTGTAGATGGCGCTGCCCGCCGGGATGCCGAGGTTCGACGCGGCGGTGATGGCACCGGCGGCCGCGGTGACGCCCTGGGACCTGGCCGTGGCGGGATCGGAGGACATCTTCAGGGAGTAACTGGTGCACGGCGCCTGGCGGCCGACGTCGATGGGGATCAGACGCCATCCGTTGTTCGTCTGGTTGGTCACCCAGCTCGCGGTGAGGTTCGGCTGGGCGCAGGCGCGGAAGGAACCGCTGATGTAGACGCCCACCGCGCTGTACGGCGAGCTGGACTGCCAGGCGTTCATGGCGGCTTGCGAAGGCGCGGCGCAGGCGTCGAATCCCTTGCCCAGGTAGCTGCCCGGTTGGGGTCCGGCCGCAGCCAGGGGAGCGGCGGCGTCTGACCGTTGTCCTGAACGAGGAAGTTCAGTGCGCTTGGCGCCTGCGGTGAGCTCGGCCGAGGCGAGCACGTCGCGCACCAGGCTCTCCGTGTTCGGGGTGTGGGCGGCGGTGACGAGGACCCCGGCGTCCTCGACCGCGATCTGGATGGTGTCGTTGTTCGACGCGGCGGAGGGGGCGGTGGCCTCGCCCCGCGGAGTCCGCGCGGTCGCCGCCGTCGCCTGGCCGGCCGAGCGGGCGGTGATGGGCTCGACGACGATGCCTGCCGTACGGCCGACGACTCGGGCGGGGCAGTCGTTCTGGTCGGCGGGCTCGCCCACGTAGACGGCGGGTCTGTCGAAGCGGAGGCAGGCGCGCGGGTTCTCGGCCAGATCGACCACCCGCCAGTGGGCGGGCACTTCGATGCGGTAGCCGTGGTAGGTCACGGTCTGCCGGTTCTCGGGTGCGGTATCCGCTGAGGCGGGGGCGGGGACGGCGAGCGCGCCGATACCGGCGAGCAGCGCCAGCAAGGCCGTGCCGGCGCGGGCGCGCCAGAGGGTGCGGGACGACATCAGGGCACTCCTACTCGGTGCGGGGAGAGGGAGGAAGAGTGGAGCGGCAGTGCTGCTCCGTGCCGGGGTGAAGTGGTGCGTGGCCAGGTACGGAAGGGCTGCTCCGTGGCCGGGAGAGAGCGGTGCGCGTGCCGGCGTGAAAGGCTTGCTCCGTGCCGGGACACGCGGTGTGCGTCGGATTCGCCGGTCAGACGCCGCTACTGGACGCGGACCAGGAGCGGCTGGTGCGCCTGTCCACGTGGGTGGGCTCGTCGTGGCGGGGGTAGCCCGGGCCGAAGATGCCGCCGAAGCCGTGGTGGCGGGCCCGCTGGGCGAGCTGGCAGAACGACGGGTCGCCGACCAGATCGGCGGCGTCACCGTACAAGTGCCGACTGTTCGAGGCGCCGCCCACCGCGCTGTTGCAGGCGTAGGACTTGGACTTGGCCGTTGCCGCACTGGCCGCGCCGCCGGAACAGGTGGAGTTGCACCCGTTGAGCTTGGTCCGCGGGCCGGGCCGACCCTGGCCGGCACACCACCCGCCATGGCAGACATGGGCATGACAATCACGCATGAGTCGAACCGTGCGTCTCAGCATCGCGCCTCCGCCTGAATCCTGGTGCCCCCCAAAGGGGTTGAGGCGAGTGTGGCGCCGTAGCCGGGTCGGCGTCCACACCGTCACCATCTGCCACAGGACCAGACCTCCGGCACAGACCGTGGACAGGCCCCCGGGGGAGGTGCTCCGGGTTGGGTGGGTGGTGTGTCGTGGGACCGTGGGGCCGGTTGGCCTCAGGCCCCGGCCGCCGCCTGCCTGTCGACGGAGAGACCCAGTCGGTCGGCCACGGTGGTCAGGGCCGTTCCGAGTCGGAGCGCGATGCGGGTGACGGCGTGCCGGTCGCCCCGGGTCGGGTCCCGGTTGACGATCAGTACCGGCTTTCCGGCCTGGGCCGCCTGACGGACGAACCGGAGCCCGGACATCACCGTCAGCGAGGAACCCAGGACCAGTAGCGAGGTTGCCTCGCCGACCAGCTCGCGGCAGTGCTCGACCCGCCGTGGCGGAACGTTCTCGCCGAAGAACACCACGTCCGGTTTGAGAATGCCGCCGCATGTCGTGCAGGGCACCACGCGGAAGTCCCCGACCTGCTCGTCGGTGAGGTCGGCGTCACCGTCCGGGTTGATTCCGGCGGCCACCGGCTCGAAGCCCACGTTGGCGTCCTCCAGCCGCCGGGCGAGTTCGCGGCGCGGGCTGAAGGCACGACAGGAAAGGCAGACGACCCGGTCCAGGCTGCCGTGGAGTTCCACGACGCCCTCGCTGCCGGCGGCCTGGTGCAGACCGTCGACGTTCTGAGTGATCACGCCCGAGAGCAGGCCCTGCCGCCCGAACGCGGCCACGGCCCGGTGCCCGGCGTTCGGGCGGGCGCGGCCGAAGGTGCGCCAGCCGAGGTGGCTGCGCGCCCAGTACCGGCGCCGGGCCTGGGTGCCGGCGGTGAAGTCCTGGTAGGTCATCGGGGTGTGCCGGCTCAGGCTCCCGCCCTCGCCCCGGTAGTCGGGGATGCCCGACTCCGTGGAGATGCCCGCCCCGCTGAGCACCAGCACACCGCCGGCCTTCAGCGCATCGACGACCGGCTCGAGATCCGTGGTGCCCGGCGGCAGGTCCTCGGCAGGGGTCCAGCTCAAGGTGGGGCGCATGCGCATGCCGTAAGGGTACGGAACAGGCTGCCTGCACTGGGTCCCCGTTTTTAAGTTAATTAGCAATTAATATTGACAGGTTTCGGGAGCCCGGCCACAGTTTCCGCCGTGGCACCGCCGCCCGCGCAATGACGGCGGGGTTGCCTTGTGGACCCCAACTCTCGGGAGAACTCAGTGACTTCGCATCGTGCAGGATTGGCGCGAGTGCGGCGTACCACGGTGGTGCTCGGCGCCGTGGTGCTGGTCGGGTCGGTAGTTCCCGCGGCACACGCCGGGGACGACCAGGGTGCGCCGCAGTACTACGACAGCGGCCTCGCCCCCACGCCGTACATGGGATGGAACACCTACTACGGGCTCGGCGCCCCGACGGAGGAACAGGTCAGAAAGGTCGCCGACCACCTCGTCAGCAGCGGTCTGCGCGACAGCGGCTACGACATCGTCTGGCTCGACGGCGGTTGGCAGGCCGACCAGCCGCGGGACCCGGAGACGGGCCGGCTCGTGGCCCATCCGACCCGCTTCCCCTCCGGCATACCTGCCCTGGTGACGTACCTTCACCAGCGGGGTCTCAAGGCCGGCATCTACACCGACGCGGGCGAGTACGACGGCGGCAAGTGGTGCGGCCTGGGCAGCCGTGGCCACTACGAGGAGGACGCCCGCCAGTTCGCCGGGTGGAAGGTCGACGCGATCAAGGTGGACTTCCTCTGCGGCATCGGCGCCGGGCTCGACCCGGAGCCGGCGTTCAAGGAGTTCAGCGAGGCCGTCGCCAAGTCCGGCCGCAAGATGCTGCTCAACCTGTGCAACCCGCTCACCGACGACTGGGGACTGCCGCACACCCCCGAGCAGGACGCGCACAACACGTTCGTCTACGGCCCCACCACCGCCGACTCCTGGCGCACCGGCACCGACATCGCCTTCGGCATCCCGAGCGCCGGGGAGTGGCCCAACGTCCTGCGCAACATGGACGCCAACGCCTGGCACCCCGAGGCGCAGGGGCCGGGCCACTGGAACGACCCGGACTACCTGATCCCGATGCGCAAGCTCGCCGACGGCGGCTACGAGCTGACGGAGGAGGAGTCCACCACGCAGTTCGTGATGTGGGCCGAGATGGCCTCGCCGCTGATCATCGGCAGCGACCCGCGCACCCTGCCGCAGTCGATGATCGACACCCTGCGCAATCCCGAGATCATCGCCGTGAACCAGGACCCGCTCGGCATCCAGGGCGCCCGGGTGGCGACCGACTCGGTCGGCGACGTGTACAGCAAGGTCCTGAAGGGCGCGGGCAAGCGGGCCGTGGTCCTGCTCAACCGCTCCGACCAGGCCCAGGAGCGCACCGTCCGGTTCTCCCACGCGGGGCTGACCGGCCCGGTCGCGGTGCGGGACCTGCGGGCCCGCGAGTCGCGCGGCACGCACACCGGCTCGTACACGGTGCGGGTCCCCGCGCACGGAACCGCCTTCCTCAAGCTGACCGGCACGGACGACGCCCCCGGTACGCGGCTGCCGGGACGCGCCTCCGCGAGTCCGGCGCTGGTGCGCGACGGTGACCGGCTGACGGTGTTCACCCGTGGCACCGACGGCGCGCTGCGCGCTCAGACCGCGCGCGGCGGTGACTGGTCCCGGGCCAGGACCACCGAGCTGGGCGGCCCGACGCGCGGCCGCATCCTCGGTCAGCCCGCCGCGTACGCCTCGTCCGGCGGCCGGATCGACGTCTTCGTCCGCGGCACCGACAACACCGCCTACCGGCGGGTCTACACGGACGGGCACTGGGGGCGCTGGCAGCGCCTGGGCGGAACGCTGACGGACGCGCCGACCGCGGCCTTCGCCGGCCCCGACGACTGGACGCTGTTCGCGCGCGGTGCGGACGGCAGCGTGCGGACGCGCGGCCCCGCCTCCGACTGGACCTCGCTGGGCGCACCGCAGGACCGGGCCTTCTACGGACGTCCGTCGGCCGTGGTCGACGACGCCGGACGGCTGCACGTGGCCGTGCGTACCCCCGACGACGCCGTGTGGTCGCGGACCCGGGACACCTCGGGCACCTGGTCCGACTGGACGGCGCTCGGCGGCACCATCAGCGGCAGTCCGACCCTGGTGGCCTCGGGCGGCACGGTCCATCTGTACGCGCGGGCCGGTGACTACACGCTCTGGCAGCGCAGTTGGACCGCGGTGGACGGCTGGGCCGGCTGGACCAAGAACCACGGCTTCGTCAGCGGAGTGTTCGACGGTGCGCTCGGTGCCGTAGCCGGGCCGGACGGTGGCGTGCTGGCCGCCTTCCGTGGAGTGGACGGCCGCGTCCACCAGACCGAGCTCTGACCTCCGTCGGTGTGCCTCCGGGCCTTGGAGTCGTCCGGGGGCACACCGACCGAAGAATAAATTAGTAATTAATCTTGACGGCGCCGGGGCCTCCGGGACAGGCTGTGCCTGCCGCACCCGGAGCCGGGCCGTCACAGGGCCTCAACTCCGTTTCATGGGCACAAGGGAGTGCACAGATGACCGCCTTCAACGCCACTCGCCGCCGGTTTCTCGTAGGAGCAGGTGCAGTCGGCGCCGGCGCGCTGCTCAGCGGCTGCGTCACCCAGAGCCCGTCCGCCTCCGGAGGAAAGTCCGGCGGACCGGTGACCCTGCAGTCCAACCTCTCCTCCCCGCAGGCGAAGACCGCGATGCAGGCCGTCGTCGCCGCCTACGCCGAGCGCGGCGGCGACGGGGCGCGGCTCAACACCGTCGCGGCGGAGACCTTCCGCACCCAGCTGCCGACCTACCTCACCTCGGCCAACCCGCCGGACGTCTACACCTGGTACCCCGGCTCCGTCGCCGAGTCGTACGCGAAGAAGGACCTGCTCCTCGACCTCGACGACATCTGGGAGCAGCCGGAGCTCGCCGGCTACTCCGACGCCCTGAAGAAGCTGTGCACCTCCGCGTCCAGCGGCAAGAAGGTCTTCGTGCCCACCAGTTACTACTGGTGGGGCATGTTCTACCGGAAGTCCAACTTCGCCAAGTGGGGCGTCCAGGAGCCCAGGACCTGGGACGAATTCCTCGACCTGTGCGACAAGCTCAAGAGCAAGGGCGTCGCCCCGATCGGGCTCGGCGCCGGCGGCGACACCCCCTGGGTCGCCTCCGCCTGGTTCGACTACCTCGACATCCGCGTCAACGGCGCCACGTACCACCGCGAACTCCTTGCCGGGAAGCACCGCTTCGACGACCCCGAGGTCCGCAAGGTCTTCGACCGCTGGGACGAGGCCCGCCCGTACTTCGACCCCAACGGCACGGCGATACCGTTCCAGGACGCCACCACCGCCCTCCTCCAGGGCCGCACGGGCATGATGCTCATCGGCACCTTCTTCGCCGACGCCGCACCCAAGGACGCCCTGGACGACCTGGACTTCTTCCAGTTCCCGATCATCGACCCCAAGGTGCCGGTCGCCGAGGAGGCGCCCACCGACGGCTACTTCGCCAGCGCCCGCACCAAGCGCGCCGACGGCGTCAAGGAGCTGCTGCGCTACCTGGCCGGCGCCGAGTCCCAGGAGCTCTACCTCAAGAACTCGTCCGGCACGGCGCTGCCCACACACCCGGACGCCAAGGACGCCGGCACCCCGCTGGTGCTCAAGGGCCGCAAGCTCATCGAGAGCGCCGAGGACGTCACCCAGTTCTTCAACCGGGACTCCAGCGACGCCCTCCAGCCCACCGCCGACACGGCGCTCGTGCACTACCTGGCCAAGCCCAAGGAGATCGGCTCCATCCTCACCACGTGGCAGCGCGGCGCCCAGAAGATCTGGAGCCAGTGACGATGGCGCTGATCGGCTCCGCACGACGGTCCAGGGCCACGCGGGTGCCCCCGGTGGTCCTGGCCTTCGTCCTCGTCCCGCTGCTCGCCGAGGCGTTCTGGGTCTTCTGGCCCGCGATGCAGGGCTTCTACCTGTCGCTGACCTCGTGGGACGGCCTGGCGGCGCCGACGTTCGTCGGCCTCGGCAACTTCAGCGAGATGCTGCACGACGCGGTCTTCCGCACCGCCGCGATCAACACGGTGCTGTGGCTGCTGCTCTTCGGCGGGCTCTCCGCCGTCCTCGGCCTCGGTGCCGCGCTGCTGCTCCAGCAGGAGCGGCGCGGCATCGGGTTCTACCGGGCGGCGCTCTTCCTGCCGGTGGTCTTCTCGCTGGTCGCCACCGCGCTGGTGTGGCAGGCCATGTACCAGCCGGAGGGCCTGATCAACAACGTGCTGTCGGCGGTCGGCCTCGACGGCTGGCGGCACGCCTGGCTCGCCGACCAGGACACCGCCTTCTACGCGGTGATCGTGCCCGCCCTGTGGCGCCAGGTCGGCTACGTCATGGTGCTCTACCTCGCCGGCCTCAAGGGCATCGACCCCGTGCTGTACGAGGCGGCCAAGGTCGACGGCGCGAGCCGCCTGCAGCAGTTCCGTCACATCACCCTGCCGCAGCTGCGCAGCGTCAACGCGGTCGTCCTGTCGGTCATCGTCATCGACTCGCTGCGCTCGTTCGACGTCGTGTGGGCGCTCACCCGCGGCGGCCCGTACCACTCCTCCGAACTGCTCAGCACCTACATGTACTCCACCGCGTTCCAGTCCCTGCGCCTGGGATACGGCTCCGCGCTCGCCGTCGTCATCTTCGTGCTCGCCTTCGGCGTCATCGCGAGCTACCTCGTGCGCGCCTTCCGGGAGGCCGACTGATGACCGCCACCCACACCTCCGCACACGCCGGCAAGGACCCCGGCACGGATCGCGCGGCCGCGCGGCCCGCACCCCGCCGGCCCGCCGCCCGCGGCCGCGCCCTGCGCACCACCGGCTTCCACGTCTCGGCGGGCCTGCTGTCCGCCCTGTGGCTGCTGCCGATCGCACTCGTCCTGGTCACGAGCACCCGCACCTTCGACGACATCGCCGCCCACGGCGTCGGCAGTTGGCCGCGCTCCTTCACCATGGACGGCTTCCGCCAGGCCTGGGTGGACGGCGGCCTGCAGCAGGCCCTGACCAACAGCATGCTCGTCACCGTCACCACCGTGCTGCTCTCGCTCGGCCTCGCCTCCATGGCGGCGTTCGCGCTCAGCCGCTACGACCTGCCCTTCCGCCGCGTGCTGCTGCTGCTCATGCTCGGCGGCAACCTGCTGCCCCCGCAGATCCTGCTGATCCCGGTGTCCAAGCTCAGCGAAGTGCTCGGGATCTACGACCGGCTGTACGCGCTCGTCGGCGTGCAGGTCGGCTTCGGCGTCGGCTTCTACGTCTTCGTCCTGCACGGCTTCATGCGGGCGATCCCCGGCGAGATCCAGCAGGCCGCCGTCATCGACGGCGCCAGTCCCTGGCAGATCTACTGGCGGATCATCCTGCCGCTGGCCCGCCCCGCGCTCGCCGCGCTGAGCGCGCTGTCGTTCACCTGGATCTTCAACGACCTGTTGTGGGCCATCACGGTGCTGCGCACCGACACCCAGATGCCCATCACCGCCTCCCTCATCGGACTGCAGGGCCAGTACGTGTCCATGTGGAACATCATCGCCGCCGGCTCCGTGATCGCCGCCGCCCCCACCGTGGCCGTCTTCCTCGCCTTCCAGCGCCACTTCGTGGCCGGACTGAACCTCGGAGCCGTCAAGTGACCGCGCACGACCGGTGGCTGCTGCGCACCGACACCACCACCTACGCCGTCACCCTCGGCGGCGACGGCCGCTGGGCCGAGCTCGCCGCCTGGGGCCCGCACGGCGCCGAAGAGGGCCCGTCGCCGATGGACTGGTCGCGCCGCACGCACTTCCTGACCCCCGCCGACGCCAGCCCGGCCGAGTACATCCCGTACGGGCTGCGGCCGTTCACCGGCGCCGACCTGATCGCCCAGCGAACGGGCGGCGAACGCGGCAGCTGGTGGCGGTTCACCGGCGCCACGCAGGACGGCGTCCACGCACTGCGTCTGGACTTCACCGACTCCGTCCTCGGCCTGCGGGCGACGCTGTGCTACGAGACGGTGCCCGGCACCGATGTCCTCCTGCGCTGGACGGAGCTGACCTGCACCGGGGACAGCGAACTGCGCCTGGAGCGCTTCGACTCGGCCGCCGTCAACGTGCCGGTCCAGGGCGGCGCCCGTCTGACGTACCTGGCCGGCCAGTGGTCGCAGGAGTTCCAGCTCCATCACCTTCAGCTGGACCGGGGGCGCTTCGAGATGGAGAGCATCCAGGGCTCCGCCGGGCACGCGTACCACCCCTGGCTCGCGATCCAGGACGCCGCCGCCCCGGCAGAAGGTTCCACCCCCACCTACGGCATCGCCCTGGAGTGGTCCGGAAACTGGCGGATCACCGCCGACGCCGAGCCCGGCGGCTCCGTGCGGGTGCGCGCCGGCCGGGTGCCGCACGAGGGCGCGGTCCGGCTCGCCCCCGGCGCCACCCTCGTCACGCCACGGCTGGCCTGCGCGTTCAGCCCCGACGGCCTCGACGGGCTGGCCCGCGTGTGGCACCGCTACGAACGCCGGCTCGCCGGCGAGCGCATGGACCGGCCCCGCAAGGTGCTCTACAACTCCTGGGAGGCGACCGGCTTCGACGTCGACGCCGACGGACAGCTGGAGCTCGCCAAGACAGCCGCCGAGCTGGGTGCCGAACTCTTCGTCGTCGACGACGGCTGGTTCACCGGGCGCCACGACGACACCGGTGGCCTCGGCGACTGGGAGCCGGACCCGGCCGAATTCCCCGGCGGATTCGACCACTTCATCGACCAGGTCAGGGCTCTCGGCATGGACTTCGGCCTCTGGGTCGAGCCCGAGGGCATCAGCCCCGGCTCGCGGCTCCACGCCGAACACCCCGAGTGGGTCTACCGGATCGACGGCCGCCCCGCCACGCTCGTGCGCAACCAGCTCCTGCTCGACCTCGGCCGCCCGGACGTCCAGGACTTCGTCATCGGCACCCTCGACCGGCTGCTCGGCTCCCACGCCATCAGCTATCTGAAGTGGGACATGAACCGGCCGCCCACCGAGCGCGGCCGCCCCGGCCGTCCGCCGGGCGACGACCCGGAGCGGCAGGATCTCGACGCCGCCCACGTCGCCGGCTACCTGCGCGTCCTGGACCACCTGCGCGCCGCCCACCCCCACGTCACCGTCGAAGGCTGCGCCGGTGGCGGCGCACGCATCGAGCACGCCACCCTCGCCCGCACCGACGTGGTGTGGCCCAGCGACAACACCGCCCCCATGGACCGGCTGCGCATCCAGTACGGCTACCTCCACGCCCACGCCCCGCACACCATGAGCTCCTGGGTCACCGACGCCCCCGGCGTCTTCGACCCGCGGCCGCGCTCGCTCGCCTTCCGGTTCGTCACCTCTCTCACCGGCGTCCTCGGCATCGGCGCGGACATCCGCGCATGGACCCCGGAGCAGCGTGCCGAGGCCGCCGAGTGGATCGCCCGCTACAAGGGGATCCGCGACGTCGTCCACCACGGCGAGCTCCACCTCCTGGGCGGCCCGGCGGATCCGACCTGCGGCGTCCAGTACGAGGAACCCGGTGGTGGCCGTCTGGTGGTGGCCGCCTGGAACACCGGCCCGCTCGACGGTGCGCCACTCGTGCCCGGTCGGGCCGCCCGGCTGCGGCTGCGCGGCCTCGATCCCGGTGCGGTCTACACCGACGAGGACTCCGGCACCCGCTACAGCGGCGCCTATCTGCTTCACTCGGGCCTGCCGTTCGCCTGGACCGCCGCACACGACGCGGAGTTGGTCGTCATGGCCAGGCAGTGACGTCAGGGCAAGAATCGAAGCCCCCACCTCTCGACAGGAGACGACCCACCCCATGAACCCAGCGGCCCGCTTCACCAACCGCGTCGCCGTCGTCACCGGCGCCGCCTCGGGCATCGGTGCGGCCACAGCGGCACGCCTCGCAGCCGAGGGCGCGGCCGTGGTCCTCGCCGACGTCGCCGCCGACCGCGGCGAGGAGACCGCCGCACGGCTGCGCAAGGACGGTGCGCGCGCCCTCTTCGTCACCGCCGACGTCGCGCGCGAGGACGACTGGCAGCGGGTGATGACCGCCGCCCGCACCTTCGGGCCCGTGGGCGTCCTGGTCAGCAACGCGTTCACGGTGGAGGTCGCGCCCGCCCACGAGACGAGCCTCGCCTCCTGGGAGCGGCAGCTGTCGGTCAACCTCACCGGCGCCTTCCTCGGCTTCAAGGCGGCACTGCCCGACCTGCGCGAACACCGGGGCGCCGTCGTGCTCGTCTCCTCCGTCCACGCCCACCGGGGCATTCCCGGCCACCCCGCGTACGCGGCGAGCAAGGGCGCCCTGCTGTCACTGTGCGGCCAGCTCGCCGCCGAGTACGGACCGGATGTACGCGTGAACGCCGTGCTGCCCGGGCCGATCCTCACCGCCGCATGGGACCGGGTGCCGCAGCACGACCGCGAACAGAGCATCGCCGAAACCGCGGCCCGCCGCTTCGGCACCCCCGAGGAGGCCGCAGCGGCCGTCGCCTTCCTCGCCGCCGACGAAGCCTCCTACATCACCGGATCGAGCCTGCTCGTGGACGGCGGCTGGAGCGTGGTGAAGGCATCCGCCTGACGGCACCACCCCTTCAGTCACCGACCGACCAGCAAGAAAGGCAACACACATGACGCCATACGCGCGCCGCGGAGTGCACGGGCAGACCGTGGAAACGCTCGCCCGCCGGGTGCTCAGCGGCGAGATCCCCGAGGGAGCGACGCTCGACATGGCGGCCCTGCAGAGCGAACTCGACGTCAGCCTGACAGCCCTGCGCGAATCGCTGAAGGTCCTCGCGGCCAAGGGCATGGTCGACGCCCGGCAGAAGCGCGGCACCTTCGTCCGGCCCCGCTCCGACTGGAACCTGCTCGACGCCGACGTCCTGCGCTGGCAGTTCGCCGAGAGCAGCGACACCGGCGCCGACCCCGCCCTGCTGCGCAACCTCGGCGAGGTGCGCGGCATCATCGAACCCGCCGCCGTGCGGCTGGCCGCGGCCCGCCGCACCGACGTCGACCTGGCGGCACTGGAGGCGGCGCTGGAGGCCATGGGCCAGGAGGGCGGCGCGAGCCACGCCGTCGAGTCCGACCTCGCCTTCCACCGGGCCCTGCTCGCGGCCACCCACAACGAACTGCTGGAACGCATGGAGATGGTCATCGAGTCGGGCCTCGCCCAGCGCGACCGGCTCGTGCACAGCGCCCCGCACAGCGAGGACCCCGTACCCAGCCACCGCGCCGTCCTCGACGCCGTACGGGACCGGGATCCGGACGCCGCCGAGCGCGCCATGCGTGCCCTGCTCGACCAGGCGACGCGCGACCTCGACAAGGTCAGCGGCCCGCAGGGGCCGGAGGGTGCGGACGGCTTCGCCGAGGAGAAGGACGGCCGGACAAAGTGAAGATCGAGCGTGTCGAGACCTTCCTCGTCCCGCCCCGCTGGCTGTTCTGCCGGATCGAGACCGACGACGGCGTCGTCGGCTGGGGCGAACCGGTGGTCGAGGGCCGGGCAGAGGTGGTGCGGGCCGCCGTCGACGTCCTGGCGGAACATCTGATCGGCCAGGATCCGCTGCGCATCCAGGACCACTGGCAGGTGCTGAGCAAGGGCGGCTTCTACCGGGGCGGGCCGGTGCTCTCCAGCGCCGTGGCCGGCATCGACCAGGCCCTGTGGGACATCGCGGGCCGCACCCTCGGCGTACCGGTGCACACCCTGCTCGGCGGGCCCGTCCGCGACACGGTCCGGGTGTACGCCTGGGTCGGCGGCGACGAACCCGCCCACCTCAAGGACGAGGTCGCCGCCCAGGTCGCGGCGGGCTTCACCGCCGTCAAGATGAACGCCGCCGGGCGCACGCCACCGCTCACCAGCCCCGCCGAGACGGCCGCCGTCGTCGAACGGGTCGCGGCGGCCCGTGAGGCCCTCGGCCCGCACCGCGACGTCGCCGTCGACTTCCACGGCAGGTTCAGCGCCGCGAACGCGCGCCGCGTGCTCCACGAGATCGCCCCGCTGCACCCGCTGTTCGTCGAGGAACCCGTCCTTCCCGACCAGGCACACCTGCTCCCGGGGCTGGTCGCCTCCTCGTCCGTCCCTCTCGCCACCGGCGAACGGCTCTACGGACGCGGCGACTTCCTCCCGGTGCTCACCGCGGGTATCGCCGTGGCCCAGCCGGACCTGTCGCATGCCGGCGGGATATCGGAGGTCACCAGGATCGCCTCGCTCGCCGAGACCTTCGGGGCCCATCTGGCACCGCACTGCCCGCTCGGGCCGATCGCACTGGCCGCAAGCCTCCAGGTCGCCTTCGCCACGCCCAACTTCCTGATCCAGGAGCAGAGCCGCGGCATCCACTACAACAAGGAGGCCGACCTCCTGTCCTACGTGGTCGACACCGAGCCCTTCCGCTTCGTCGACGGCCAGGCGCACCGCACCCCAACGCCCGGACTCGGCATCACCGTCGACGAGGACGCCGTCCGCGCCGTCGACCGGGCAGGCCACGCCTGGCGCAACCCCGTCTGGCGGCACGCCGACGGCTCCTTCGCCGAATGGTGAGCGGGACCCGGCTGCCGGTGTCCGTCGTCACCGACCCGGAACTGGGCGGCCGCTGGACCTCGCTGACCGCCGGCGACCGCGAGTGGCTCTGGCACCGCGACGAGCCCCGCCGCGCCCACGTCCGGCCCGCCGACGCCTTCGCCGACGCCGGGGGACTGGAGGAGTGCGTGCCCACGGTGCGCGGGTTCCCCGACCACGGGGACGCCTGGTCGCGGCCGTGGCGGCGGTACGGGGACCTGGACGTCGTGGACTGCCCCGACTTCCGCCTGACCCGCCGTATCCGCGACGACGCGGGATCGGCCGTCGCCGACTACACGCTCACCGCCGAGCCGGGTTACCGCTTCGTGTGGGCCGCACACGCCCTGCTGGACCTGTCCCCGGCCGCCCGGATCGGCATCGGCGAACCGGCGGTGGCCCGGCTCTACCCGGACGAGGGTGCGGGCTGGGTCACCGGTACCTGGCCGCGCGTCGACGGCATCCCGCTGGACCGGCTCGGCCCGGACGACGGGACCGCCGTGGGCGCGGTGGTGCTCACCCCGCGGGTGTCCGTGCACGACGGCACCGACACGCTGCACCTGTCCGTCGAGGCCGAGGGGCAGCCGGTCGCGGTCGCCCTGTGGCGCAACCTGGGCGGCTTCCCGCAGGACGAGCCGTACCGCTCGATCGGCGTCGAGCCGATGCTCGGCCGCGTCTTCGACCGAGCGGTGGCCGACCACGGCGACACGGCCGTCGTGCCCGCATCCGGCGAGGTCACCTGGCGCCTCACCGTCACCGCGACCCGATACGCCTGACGCACCCGCCAGCAGACCCGATATGCCTGACGCACCGGCCAGCAGACCCGATATGCCTGACGCACCGGCCAGCAGACCCGATATGCCTGACGCACCGGCCAGCAGACCCGAACGCCTGACGCACCGGCCAGCAGACCCGAACGCCTGACGCACCGGCCAGCAGACCCGAACGCCTGACGCACCGGCCAGCAGACCCGATATGCCTGACGCACCGGCCAGCAGACCCGAACGCCTGACGCACCGGCCAGCAGACCCGAACGCCTGACGCACCGGCCAGCAGACCCGATACGCCTGACGCACCCGCCAGCAGACCCGAACGCCTGACACACCCGCCACCAGACCCAGTACGCCTGACACACCCGCCACCAGACCCAGTACGCCTGACGCACTCACCACCAGACCCGACACACCTGACACACCCGCCACCAGAAGGGATGCCGGATGGACCCGCTCGCCGCGCTGCGCGACCGCCGACTGCTCGCCATCGTCCGCGGCAACGACCCGGACGCCGCGCTGACCACCGTGCTCACCCTCGCCGACGAGGGCATCGACCTCGTCGAGGTCTCCCTCACCGGGCGCGACGCGCTCGACGTCATCGCCCGGGCCCGCGCCGCGCTCGGTCCTGACGCGCCCCTCGGCGCCGGCACCGTCCTCACCGCCGACGACGCGCGGGCCGCCCACAAGGCGGGTGCCGCCTTCCTCGTCACCCCGGCGGTCAGCGACGGCATAGCCACCGGCCGGGAGCTCGGACTCCCGGTGCTCGCCGGTGTGATGACCCCCACCGAGGTCCTCCAGGCACTGCGGCTCGGCGCCGACGCCCTCAAGCTCTTCCCGGCCGGCAGCGCCGGCGGCCCCGGCTACGTGCGCGACCTGCGCGGCCCCTTCCCCGACCTGCCCTTCGTGCCCGTCGGGGGAGTGGACGCCCGTGCCGCCGCCGACTATCTGCGGGCCGGCGCCACCGCCGTCGGCGTCGGCTCGCCCCTGATCGGCGACGCCGCCGAGGGCGGCAGCGTCGACGCCCTGCGTGAGCGGGCTCGTGCCTTCCTGGACGTCGTACATGGGGAGGCCCGCCCGTGACCGCGCCCGCCCCGGGGGTTCTAGGGACCGACCGCCTCGAACTCGGCGAGGGCATCCGCTGGACGGACGGCCGCGCCGTGCTGACCGACATCCTCACCGGTCGGCTCCTCTCCGCCCCCGCCGACCCGGCCGAGCCCTTCACCCTGATCGCCCAACTGCCGTGCCCTCTGGGCGCGGTGGCCCCCATCGAGGGCAGTCCCGGCCACTGGATCGCGGCGGCGGGCACCGGCATCTGCCGCATCGACCCCACCGGTCACGTCGACTGGATCGCCCGCCCCGAGGACGACGCCCCGGTGCCGATGCGGATGAACGACGGCGTCGCCGACCCCCACGGCCGCTTCTGGGCGGGCAGCATGGCCTACGAGGCCACCGAGGACGCGGGCTCCCTCTACCGCGTGGACCGTGACGGCCGTGTCACCCGCGTCCTGCGCGACATCACGATCCCCAACGGGCCGGCCTTCACGGCCGACGGCACCCTCATGTACCTCACGGACAGCGCCCGCGGCGCCATCCGGCGGTATCCCGTCGACCCGGTGAGCGGCGAACTGGGCCCGCCCGAACCCTTCGTCACCCTCCGCTCCGGCAGCCCCGACGGCATGACCACCGACGCCGAGGGCGGCCTGTGGACCGCCGTCTGGGGCACCGGGCAGCTCCACCGCTACCACCCCGACGGCAGCCTCGACCGGATTGTGGACCTGCCCGCCGACCAGCCCGCCGGACTCTGCCTCGGCGGACCGGACGGCCGCACCCTCCTGGTCACCAGCGCGTACATCGGCCTGCCCGCCCCCGGCCCCTTCGACGGCGCCGTCTTCGCCGTCCGCGTGGACGTGCCCGGCCCACCGGCCGCCCCCTACCGCCCGGCGCATTCCGCGGGCCTCGCCGACACACCCTAGGAACCCTGGACGTGCCCGGCGCACGGGCCGCCCCCCGATCGCCCGCACCTCGCCGCCCCCGCCAACACCCCTAGGAACCCACCATGAACACCCCCCGGCCGCTGCGCCCCGGCCCCGTGGTCTGCGTCGGCGAGACCATGGCCGCCCTCGCGCCCGACCCCCTCGGGCCGCTGGACGATGCCGAGTTGCTGCGCGTCGACATCGCGGGCGCCGAGTCGAATGTCGCCCTCTACCTCGCCGACCACGGCATCCCCGCCCGATGGGTCTCCGCGGTCGGCGACGACCCCTTCGGACGGCGCGTCCGCGCGCGGATCGCCGCGGGCGGCGTCGACGTCAGCGGTGTCCGAACCGACCCGGACCGTCCCACCGGGCTGCTCCTCAAGGACCCGGGCGAGCGCGGCACCCGCGTGCACTACCACCGCCGAGGATCCGCCGCCTCGGCCCTCACCCCCGACCTGCTCGACGACCCGGCCGTGAGCGGCGCCGCGCTGCTCCACCTCAGCGGCATCACCCCCGCCCTGTCGCCCGGCTGCCACGCCCTCGTCGAACGGGCGCTGCGCCCCGCCCGCCCGTGGCCCGTCAGCTTCGACGTCAACCACCGCCCCGCGCTGTGGACCGGCCGCTCCGCCGCCGACGTCCTGCGGCCGCTCGCCGACCGGGCCGACATCGTGCTGGTCGGCCTCGACGAGGCCCAGGCCCTGTGGGGAGAGGCCCTGACCGGCGCCCGCGCGGTCCGCGATCTCCTGCCGGGTCCCCATGTGCTCGTCGTCAAGGACGGTGCCCGTGCGGCCACCGCATTCGTCGGGGCGGACGCCCACAGCGTGCCGGCCCTCGCCGTCCGCGTGGCCGAACCGGTCGGCGCCGGCGACGCCTTCGCCGCCGGATTCCTCACCGGCCTGCTGCGGGACCTTCCCGTGGAACGGGCCCTGCGGCTGGGCCACCTGACCGCGGCTTCGGCCCTCCGGGTCGCCGGTGACCACGGCCCCCTGCTCGCCCCCGACGTCATCGCCACGCTGCTCGCCGCCGACGACGAGACATGGCGCGCGGCCGACATCGACTGAATCCCCGCCGAGCCGACGGCGGTGACTGCGGTTCCTTCCGCGCGTCGACGCCGAGCTCGGACTCCAAGCCGTACCGGAGGCGGCCCAAGCGGCCCCCTTTCGACGGCGTGCAGGAGCCGTCATCCGGGTTGCGGCAACACCCGAGGGTCTTGGAATTACTCCTCCCCGCGCTCCCCGGTTGCTGCGATCGGGCGACGCGCGGCATGTGGAGCGTCGGCTGTCAAAGCTTCGGCACCATGCTGAACGGCATGCCTCAACAGCTGGGCCGGGTGTCGCCGTGCCGCCGTGGTTACCCCTTCCCGTCCACCCCGGTCGGCGGCCCGTCACGCCGCCGGGCCCGGGTACCCGGCCGGGCAGTCGTCGTCTCCGCCCTCCTCGGCCTGCTTGCCTTCCTGGCCCCCGCCCTCACCCCGGTCGGCTTCACCGGCCGGGCGGCGACCGGTCCGCAGGCCGCCGCCGCGGCCACCGTCGGCCATGACTCCGGCACGGCCCTGGCCGGGTTCATGATCCAGTCGACCGCCCGCGTGAAGGACCCGGCGGCCGAGGTGTCCCACCCCGGCTATCCGACGAAGGGCTGGTACCAGGCCGGCCCTCGCTCCACCGTCCTCGCCGCCCTGCTGGCGGCCGGCGTCTACCCCGACCCGTTCCACTCCACCAACCAGAAGCTGATCCCCGCCGCCGAGTTCACGGTCCCGTGGTGGTACCGGTCCGACTTCTCGGTCGACGACAGCCGGGCAGGTCGTACGTATCTCGACTTCAGCGGGGTGACCTCTGCCGCCGATGTCTTCGTCAACGGCCGGCAGGTCTCGACGGCGAAGAAGGTGGCGGGCACCTACACCCACCACGAGCTGGACATCACTGCTCTGATCCGGCCGGGCACCAACACGGTCGCCTTCCGCGTCCAGCCCAACGACCCGCGCAAGCACCTCACCGTGGGCTGGCTCGACTGGCTGCAGCCGCCACCGGACCGGAACATGGGCATCCTCCGCGACGTCGTCGTCCGCCGCGGCGGCCCGGTGGTCCTCCGCGACGCCCACGTCGTCACCGACCTGGCCGTGCCGTCGCTGGCCTCCGCCGACCTGACCGTCAAGGCCCGCCTGCGCAACGACTCACCCGACACCGTCACGGCGCGCCTCTCCGGCACCGCCGGACCCGCAGCCCTCGGCCGACAGGTGAGGCTGGCGCCCGGCGAGAGCCGGACCGTGGTCTTCTCCCCGGCCGACCACGCCGACCTCCATGTGCCTTCGCCACGCGTATGGTGGCCCGCCGGGATGGGCGAGCAGCCCCTGTACGACCTCGACCTGGCCGTTACGGTCGACGGGGTCACCTCCGACACCGCACACACCGCCTTCGGCATCCGTGACGTGCAGGCACCGATCAATGCCGACGGTGCGCGCCAGTACCGGATCAACGGCCGTCCGCTGCTGATCAAGGGCGCGGGCTGGTCCCCCGACGAGTTCCTGCGCTGGGACCCCGTCTACGCCGAGGACCGCATGCGCTACGTCCGTGACCTGGGCCTGAACACACTGCGCCTGGAAGGCCACCTCGAGCCCGACGAGTTCTTCGACCTCGCCGACCGGTACGGAATCCTCACGATCGCCGGCTGGGAGTGCTGCAACAAATGGGAAGGTGAGGTCAACCCGGCGGAGTCCGGGGAGAAGTGGGACGCGGCCGACCACGCGGTCGCCCAGGCGTCGATGGCCGCCGAGGCGGCCCGGCTGCGCCACCACCCCAGCGTGATCTCGTTCCTGATCGGCAGCGACGCGGCGCCCAACGCCAAGATCGAGTCGGGATACCTCAAAGCGCTGCAGGCGGCCGACTGGAAGGTGCCCGTGATCCCTTCCGCCTCCGGGAAGTCGACCCCCGTCATCGGCCGCTCCGGGATGCGGATGACCGGCCCCTACGACTGGGTGCCGCCCGGCTACTGGTACGACAAGCGTGAAGGAGGAGCCACCGGCTTCAACTCCGAGACCAGCGCCGGCCCCAGCATCCCCACCCTCGACACACTGCGGCGGATGATGACCCCGGCCGAGCTGGAGACTCTCTGGAAGCAGCCCTCCGCTCCCCAGTACCACCGCTCTCCCTCATCCACGTTCTCGACGCTCAAGCTGTACAACGCCGCGCTCGCCGGCCGCTACGGACGCCCGACCGACCTCGGCGACTACGTGCGCAAGGCCCAGCTCGCCCAGTACGAGAACGTCCGGGCGCAGTTCGAGGCGTACTCCCGCAACGCCAAGGACAAGACCAGGCCCGCGACCGGCTTCATCTACTGGATGCTCAACAGCGGCTGGACCTCCCTCCACTGGCAGCTCATCGACCGCTACCTCGATCAGAACGGGGCCTACTTCGGCGCGAAGAAGGCCAACGAGCCCCTCCACATCCAGTACGGCTACGACAACCGCTCTGTGAGCATCGTCAACAACCGCCCCACGGCCGCCTCCGGGTTGAACGCCCGGGTCACGCTCTTCAACACCGACGGGACCAAGAAGTACGACCGCACGGTGACCGGTGTCGACGTCGAAGCCCGCGGCGTGACCACCACCTCGCTGACCCTCCCCGCCACGGTCCCCGGCCTGGGCCGGACATACCTGGCCCGGCTGCTGCTCACCGACACCACCGGCCGGGAACTGGGCCGCAACGTCTACTGGCTCTCCACCCGCAACGACGTCCTCGACTACGCGAAGACCGACTGGTACTACACCCCCACCACCTCCTACGCCGACCTGACGGGACTGAACTCGATGCCGCAGGTCGCCTTGGACGTGACGGCCACAACGAAGGCGACCAGGGCCGGTACATCGACGACGACCGTGACCCTGCGCCACCCGGGCACCACGAACGCCCCCGTTCTGCTCGCCGACGTCGACCTGGTCTCCGCGGACGGGACGACCCCCATGCTGCCCGTCCGCTGGAGCGACAACCAGATCAGCCTGTGGCCGGGCGAATCGTCGACTCTGGTGGCCTCCCACAGGACAGTCGACCCGAACCACACCCCACGCGTACGTGTCTCCGGATGGAACGCCCGGGCCGTCACCGTCCCGTCCAGCTGACGATGCGGCATCACACACCAGTCAGCCTCGGGAGGCCGTGCCGACTCGTCGAGCAACTCGCTCACTTGAGGCCGCTGAGCATCACGCCGCGGATGTAGTACTTCTGCAGCAGCAGGAAGGGGATCAGGACCGGCAGGACGCTCAGGACGAGACCGGCCATGACGATCGGCATCGTGCGGGTGGGGTCCACGTAGTCCTGAAGGAACTGGATGCCGACGGGCAGGGTCATCACGTCCGGGTTGGCGGTCGAGATGAGCAGCGCCCAGATGTACTCGTTCCAGGCGTGGACGAAGGTCAGCAGACCGAGCGTCAGCACGACCGGCCTGGTCTGCGGCACGACGATCCGCCACCACACGGCGAACTCGCCGGCACCGTCGATGCGCGCGGCCTCCAGGACCTCGTCCGGGATCGAGACCATGAACTGGCGCATCAGGAAGATTCCGAAGCCGTTGACGAGGAACGGCATGGCGAGCGCCGCGATGCTGACCGTCAGGCCCGCACCGCCGCGCCCGAACAGGTCGTTGCCGCCCGCCAGTGGCCAGTGCACCAGGATCAGGAAGTGCGGGATGAAGAAGAGGAACGGGGGGAACATCATCGTCGACAGCACGAGCCGGAAGATCAAGTTCCGTCCGGGGAAGCGGAGTTTGGCGAGCGCGTAGCCGGCGAGCGACGACGTCAGCAGCACCGACCCGGTGATCACGGCGGTTGCGATGACGCTGTTGCGGAAGAGCACCGGCAGATCCAGCTGGTCGATCGCCGCCCGGTAGTTCGAGAGGTCGAACGCCTCGGGCAGGAACCGGTACGGCAGCGTGCCGGCCTCACCGGCCCCCTTGAACGACGTCATCACCATGTCGAGGAACGGCACCACCGTGAGCACGGCGCCGGTCACGACCACCAGATACGACCACCACGGGAAACGGCGGCGGATCATGCGTCCTCCCCCTTGCGCCGGAAGATCCACAACTGCACCAGCGTGATCACGAGGACCACCACGAACAGGACGAAGGCGGCGGCGCTCGCAGGGCCCCAGTGGCCGTACGAGAAGGCCTGCCGGTACATCTCCAGGGCAGCCACGTTGGTCGCGTCACCCGGCCCGCCCTTGGTCATCACGATGATCAGCGCGAACGACTGCAGGCCGCTGATGAGCTGGGTGACGCACACGAGCAGCAGGGACGGCCGCAGCAGCGGCAGTGTGATCTTCCAGAAGACGGTGACCGGCCCGGCGCCGTCGAGCGCCGCGGCCTCGTAGTACGACTCGGGAATGGACTTAAGCCCGGCGGTCAGCACGAGGATCGCCGAGCCGACCGAGGCCCAGGCATGGACGACCACGACCGAGGGCAGCGCGGTGGCCGGGTCCTGGAGGAAGGCCACCGAGGCGAATCCGAGGGCGTTGAGGACGCCGTTGACGAGGCCGCCCGGCTCGTACATGTACTTCCACACGTTGCCGACGGCGACGACGGTCGTCACGATCGGCAGGAAGTACAGGGTGCGCCACAGCCCCTGGAACCGCAGGTTGTCGATGCAGGTGGTGACCACCACGGAGCCGGCGAGCGCGAGGACCACGGTGCCCAGGGCGAACAGCAGCGTGTTGGTGAGGATCGGCGCCAGGAACGTCGATCCGTCCGCGAACAGGCCCGTGAAGTTGTCCAGGCCGACCGGTTGGATGCCGCCGAGGTCGAACCCTGCCCAGCGGGACATCGACAGCAGCAGCGCGAAACCGAGCGGCAGGATCAGGAAGACGGCGAAGAACAGCAACGACGGCGCCAGGAAGAGATAGGCGACGACGGCCTGGCGGCGCCGGGCCCGGGCGCGGCCGTCGACGGCGGTCCCGGCGGAGCGCGTGCCCGGTGCCGCCCGCTCGGTCGTAGCCGGTGTCAGCGCGTCTACGTTCACCATGAGCGCGCCACCTCTCGATCGACCTGGCGGCGGGTCGTGCGCAGTGCCTGGTCGACCGACTGCTGGCCGGTCCAGAGCGCCTCGATGTTCTTGCGCAGCAGCGATTTGGCCTGCTGTGCGCCGGGCACGTTCGGTTCCGGCACCGAGTACGCCAGCGCGTCCAGGAAGGGGCCCAGGTTCGCGTCGCTGTGCGAGCCCAGGAGCGTGCGCATGTCGTCGGCGCGGCCGGTGAGGGACCCGGCCGAGACCTGTAGGGAACTCATCCGGGTCGCTGTCCCGCCCTTCATGGCCCTTTTGACGATCACTTTCTCGGCGTTGAGCCAGCGCAGGAACTCCCAGGCCGCGCGCGGGTGCTTGCTGGCCGCGTTGACCCCCAGCATGAAGCCGGTGGAGAGCGTGGCGCGCTTGCCGTCCGCCTCGGGGAGGGGCAGCGGCGCGACGCCGACGTCGCGGTAGTCCTTGCCCATCAGGGCCTTCAGGCTCCCTGTCCACCAGCCGCCGCTGACCACCATGGCCACCTGCCCGGACCGGAACGCCTTGTAGACGTTGACGCCGGGGGCGCTCGCACCTCTGTCGACGAGGCGGTGCTCCAGCTCGAACACGGCTCGTCCGGCCGGTGAGTCGATGGTGGTGCTCCTGCCGTCCTCGGAGACGAACCTGCCGCCGGCGGCGTTGAGCAGGGCGAGTGTCTGTCCGACGGTGGTGGAGTCGTCGGCGGTCGACAGCCCGAAGCCCTGGACCAGTGTGTTGCCGTATCGGTCACGCCTGGCGGTGCGGTAGGCGGTCTCCTCCAGCTCCCGCCAGGTGCGTGGCGGGCCGTCGATACCGGCTTCGCGCAGCAGCCGCTTGTTGTAGTAGAGGGCGTACGTCTGCACCTCGGTGGGGTAGCCGTAGACCTTGCCGCCCACCGAGGCGGCGTCGACCGCGGCTTCGCTGTAGCCGCGGGTGATCTCCTCGGCGTGCTCCCGCGGAGCGGGCCGCAGAACGCCGGCCTGCACCAGCTGGCCGTTCCACAAGCAGTACGGGTGGAGGATGTCGGCGCCCTGGCCCGCGGCCTGCCGGACCATGAACGTGGTCAGCAGGTCGGTGAACTCGACGGCCTTGGTCCGCACTTTGACCCGGTCGTGGCTGTCGTTCCACTCGTCGACCGGGGCCTGTAGGGCCTCCTTGAGGACCCCGCTCGCGTAGTGGGAGAGCAGGGTGAGGACGATCGGGTCCCCGGGCCGCCCGGTGCCCTGATGCGGCGCGGCGCATCCGGAGGTGAGCAGCGCCGAGGGGAGGCCAAGCGCGAAGTGACGGCGGCTCAGGCCGCTGGTGCGGTGTGCCGGCGTCATCCGGCGACTTCCCGGCGCATCACGCGGAACACGCGGGTCGTGGTGAAGCCGGTCTTGCGGTACATGTGGCCCGCCGGGGACTGCGCGCCGGTCCACAGGAACCACGCGGAGTGCGCGCGGCGCGCCCGCATCCTCTGAAGGACGAGGTGCAACAGGACCTCGCCGAGCCCGAGGCCGCGCATCTCCTCCAGCACGCCGATCGGACCGAACCGCTCGTCCACCGCGTCGAACGCGCCGTGCATCGCCCAGCCGACCATGCGGCCCGAAGGGTCCCGGACGACGACGATCCGGTCGAGCGGCGTGCCCGTGGCCAGACATGCCCGGATCGTGCACGCCCAGTCCGGACCGAAGTGGCTCCCGGCGAGCGCGAACAGATCCACCAGGTCGTCGTCGGACGGGGTGGCGAACCGGTAGCCCCGCGCCGTCAGTTCCTCCACGCGGCGCGCGACGTCCTGCGGGAACCGATAGCCCACCAGGCCACGATCCATGGCCTCCGCCTCGTACAGCGTGCGAAAGCCCACGGACTCCAGGAGCCGGGCCGCTTCCGGGTACGTCCCGGCGTCCAGGCCGGGCAGGACGTAGTTCGGGGTGTACGAGGAGAAGTCCACCCGGGTGCGGCCGTGGCCGTGCAGCCAGTCGAGGGCGTCGGCCAGCAGCCGGCGGCCGAGACCGCGCCCGCGGGCGGCCGGGTCGACGAAGAAGAACGGGATCCAGCCCTGCTCCGGCTCCAGGTCGGTGCCGGTCATCGGCGTCAGACGGCGCACCGCGTAGGCCGCACCGACGACACAGTCCCCCTCGACGGCGACCCGAAGACCCTCCGGATCGAAGTTGGCGTCGAGCAGCACCAGGGAGCGGAAGCGGTCCGCGGTGACGGGGTCGGCCGGCGCACTGCGCCGCCACACCTCCACCACCTGTGGTCCGTCGCCCGCGCGAAAGCCGCGGATGTCGGCCCGGGATGTCGTCGTGCGATCGGTCATCGGCGAGGTTGTCCTTCCATACGCCGGTCAGGGACGGCGTCGCGCTTCGCCTGCGCAAGTGCTGCGGTCTGGCATGGGATGCGCTGAGCCACGGCGATCGGGGTTCGGTTCATGAGGGCGCCGCTTCCGTCAGGGGCACAGCAGGAGGTCGCGCGGTGCGGCAGCAGGTCTCAGGGCAGAACGCCCGGGTGGTTGGTCATCGGCCCGAGTTGGCCTGGCCAAGCGCGTCCGGGCGAGGCGTGCGGTCGCGCGATCCCGGTTGTCACTGCGACGCGGTCGTTTGTGCTCATCCTTTGCCCCGTCTGCCGGTGACATCTCGAAGCTACGGCGCGAAATTTACTGGTATGTCCCGTAATTAAGCAATTACTTACCACCGGGTCGTGCCGAGGACGGCCGGGACGCTTCCGAGGCGGCCCGGCAGCAAGCTGGTCGGCGTTGCGGACGCCGCGGTTGCGGAGCCGGCTCTGCTCGCCCGTAGTGCGTCTCCGCGGTCCATCTCAGGGCAGCCCCCGGCGGGCAGACAGCTGGCCGGGCTGCCCTGAGGGCCGGTCACATTCGCCAGAACAGGTGGTGTGTCACACCGCTCGGGCTGGGCACGACTTCCAGGTGGAACCGGTCGAGCAGCTCGTCGGGGGAGTCCCGGAGCCGCAGTCCGGACCCGAGCTTCAGCGGCGAGACCGCTACATGCGGGGTGTCGACGAGGTCGGCGTCGAGGAACTGCCGGATGGTGGTAACCCCGCCGCCGAGTCGGACGTCCTTGCCCTGCGCCGCTTTCCGCGCCTGCTCGAGGACCGTGGCCGGGTCGCCGTCGACGAAGTGGAACGTGGTGCCGGAGAGCGTGAACGACGGGCGCTTGTGGTGGGTCATGACGAACACCGGGGTGCCGAACGGGGGCTCGTCGCCCCACCAGCCGCGCCACTGGTAGTCGTGCCAGGGCCCCGCTGGGGCCCGAACTTGTTGCGGCCCCGATTCCGCCAGTCGAGACGTTGAAGTTCTGGACCCTCAATAGTTGTCGGAACGACGTCCCGCGGCTCAGCGGCGGGTAAGACGGGTGAGGGTGACGCCGTTGGGGAAGGCGGTGCGCTCGGCGACGTCGAAGGCGGTGGGGTCGAAGGCGCCGTCGAAAGCCGGGATCCCGGCGCCGGCGACCACCGGGTAGTTCTTGACCACCATTTCGTCGAGCTCGGGCAGGAGGGCACCCGCGAGCCGGCCGCCGCCGCAGAGCCAGATGTCCGGGCCGGTACCCTCTTCCCGCTTGAGCTCGCGGACGAGGCCGACCGGATCGCCCGGGACGACGGTGACGGCCGGGTCGACGTCGGGCTTTAGGGTGCTGGACACCACGTACTGGCGCAGGTGCGCGTAGGGGCTGGTGATCCCTGCGTCGAGGGCCGGACGATAGGCGCCCAGGCCCATGAGGACTGTGTCGAAGCGCCGGTTGGGCGCGTCGGTGAGGCCGGTGGCGGCGCGTAGCGCGGTCGGGACGGTCTCGGGGTACAGGGCGTTGGTCCAGGCCGAGTAGGAGGCGGTCTGCTGTTCGTCGCCGGTGGGAAAGAAGTCGTACTCGCCGCCGGGGCCCGCGATGCGGCCGTCCAGCGTGACACCGAAGTAGTACACGAGCTTTCGCATCACAACTCCACACGTAGTACTCTGGCTGAAGTGGTTTGAAGTTAGTACTACGGTTGGAGTGGTGTCAATGGTGAGACGGAACGACCAGCGGCGCGCCGCTCTCGTGGACGCCGCGATCGAGGTGCTCGCAAGGGAAGGCGCACGGGGCCTGACGTTCCGGGCGGTGGACACCGAGGCCGCCGTCCCCACCGGCACCGCGTCCAACTACTTCACCAGCCGCGACGACCTACTCACCCACGCCGGCGCCCGTGTCTACGAGCGGCTCCAGCCCGACGAGGCGACGATCGCCCGGCAGCAGACGGCCGGCCGAGACCGGGAAACGTACAAGGAACTGATGCGGGAACTGGTCAACCGTGTCGCCTCCTTCCGCACCGGCTACCTCGCACTGCTCGAACTCCGCCTCGAGGCCACCCGCCGCCCCGAACTGCGCAAGGTCCTCACCGAGCGGGTTCGGGCCGACGTCGATGCGAACGTCGCGTATCACGAGGCCTCGGGCCTTCCCGGCGACGCCACGGCCGTCAAACTGCTCATACTGGCTTTGAACTGGCTGATCGTCGAGCAACTCACCCTGCCGGATGTCTTCACGGAGGCAGAGCGCGAAGAACTGGTGACGGCTGCGGTCGAGCGCATCGTGGCGGCAGAGTGAGGGCTGTCCCCCGGGTGACCCGTCAGGAGCCCTGGTACACCCGCATCAGGATGTCCAGCACCTCCGGCTCACTCGGCAACCGCGGCGCGTTCTTCGTCACCGCGTCCGCCACCGCGCCCGCCGCGATGGACGGGAGCATGGCGCGGTCGGCGCCCAGGGCGCGCAGGGGCCGCTTGATGTCCAGGCCGGCGGAGATCTCCCGCACGGCCTCCACGGCCGCCCCGGCCCAGTCGCCGTCCGGCGGCTCGCTCAGGCGCATCGCCCGGGCCACCTGCTCGTACGCGGGCCGGGCCGCTTGAGCGGTGAATTCCATGACCTCCTCCAGTACGGCGGCCAGGGCGACGCCGTGCGCCGTGCCGGTGTGGGCGGTGAGGGCATGGCCGATGCCGTGCACGAGGCCGAGGCCGGAGAGGGTCAGGGCCTGGCCCGCGAGATGGGCACCCATCATCAGTTCGGCGCGGGCGTCGAGGTCCGAGCCGTCCCGGTGGGCGGCGGGCAGCGCCCGGCTGACCATGGTCACGGCCTGGGTGGCGTACGCGACGGAGAAGGGGTTCGCGCCGCGCGAGGCCAGTGACTCGATGCCGTGGACGAGCGCGTCGATGCCGGTGGCCGCGGTGGCGGGGGCGGGCAGGCCGAGCGTCAACTCCGGGTCGAGCAGGGCCACCCGGGGCCTGACGGACGGGTGGCCCATGTACACCTTGCGGCAGGCGGCGGTGTCCTCGATGACGCCGAAGCCGTTCGTCTCGGCGCCGGTGCCCGAGGTGGTCGGGATCGCGATCAGGGGAAGACCGTCGGCGGCCTCCCACAGGGTGTCGGCGTCGGCCGCCACCGCGTCGGGGTTGCCGACGAGCAGGGCGATGCCCTTGGCCGCGTCCAGCACCGAGCCGCCGCCCAGTGCGACGACCGCGGCCGGACCGAAGGCGCGGGCCCGCGCGGCGCCCGCGTCGACGTTGCCCGTGGACGGGTTGGGCGCCACCTCGTCGTAGACGGCGTGCTCGACGTCCGCGGCGTCCAGGATCTTCAGGACGCGTTCCGCGACGCCTGCCGCACGCAGTCCCCGATCGGTGACGACGAAGGCACGGTGGTGGCCGGTCGTCGCGAGCAGCTCGGGGAGCAGGTCGACGCGGCCGGCGCCGAACTCGACACGGCAGACGGTGTCGACGCTCAGTGGGGCGAGGTCCGCGCGCTGGGGAGGGGTGTTCATGGGACGGCTCCAGGATGTGGGACGGCTCCGGGATGTGGGACGGCTCCGGGAGGTGTCGTACGGGGCTTCAGAGCGTGACGGGCACGCCGTCCAGGGAGACGGCCGGGTTCGGCAGCCGGAACTCACGCCCCGCGAGGGACTCGTAGAGGCGTACCGGACTCATCTCGCCCGCGAGATCGCCGTGCTGCGCCTTCGAACGCCGGTAGATCTGCTCGACCAGCGCCGACAGCTCGGTGGACACGCCCAGATCGCGGCCGAGGTCGACGGCCAGACCGAGGTCCTTGCAGGCGAGGGCCATGGCGAACGAGTCGTCGTAGTCGCCGTCGGCGAGCACGCACATGATGTCGTGCTGCAGAAAGTTCGACGCGGCCGGGCTGGCCAGCAGGGAGCTGCGCAGCACGCCCAGGTCGACGCCTGCCTTGACGCCCATCGCGAGCACCTCGGACGTGGCGACCAGGTGGCTGAACCACAACAGGTTGATCATCAGCTTGACCGTGTAGCCGGCGCCGAGCGGGCCGACGTGAAGGATGCGGTCCGGGTCGCCCATGGCCTCGAAGGCGGGCAGCGCGATACGGAAATCGTCGTCCGCGCCACCGACGAAGATCTGCAGAGCCCCGGCCTCGGCGCCCCGGGCCATCCCGCTGACCGGCGCGTCGAGACGGCGCACCCCCCGCGCGTCCAGCACTTCGGCGCTCACGCGGTCGGCGGTGGCGGGCGTCGACGTCGACATGTCGATCCACAGCGCGCCCTGCGGCAGCGCCTCGGCCGCTCCGCCCCGCAGCAGCACCTCCTCGACGACTCGCGGGGTGGGCAGCATCGTGATCAGGAACTCCGCGTCCCGGGCGCAGTCCGCCGGCGTGTCGGCCCAGCGGGCGCCGAACGCGAGATGCTCGACGGCTGCCTCGGGCCGGGCGTCGTGCACGGTGACCAGATGTCCGGCGTGGATCAGGTGGCGGGCCATGTGCCGTCCCATGTTGCCCAGGCCGATGAAACCGATCCTCATTGGTGTCCTCGCTGCTGTTGAGAAGAGAAAGGGGTCGAAGGGCGCCTGCGTCAGGCGAGGTTGATCCAGGTGGTCTTGAGTGCCGTGTACGCGTCCAGCGCGTGCAGGGACTTGTCGCGGCCCGCGCCCGTCGCCTTGAAGCCGCCGAAGGGCGTGATGACGTCACTGGCGTCGAAGGTGTTGATCCAGACGGTGCCCGCGCGCAGCCGCCGGGCCGTGCGATGGGCCATCGTCACGTCCCGTGTCCAGACGGAGGCGACAAGCCCGAAGTCGGTCTGGTTCGCGATCCGTACGCCCTCGTCGACGTCACCGTCGTACGACACCACGGCGAGGACCGGACCGAAGATCTCCTCCTGACCGACCACGGAGGTGTTGTCGACCCCGTCGAGCACCGTGGGCGCGACGAAACTGCCGCCGGTCTCGGTGAGGGTCCGGCCACCGCCCATCAGCACCCTCGCCCCGTCCCGCGTGCCGCGCTCGACGTAGCCGAGGACCTTGGTGAGTTGGGCCTCGTCGACGATCGGACCCATCACGGTGGCCGGGTCGAGCGGGTCGCCGACGCGGAAGGTGTCGGCGGTGATCCGGCGTACGGCGTCGAGCAGTTCGCCCTTGACGGACTCGTGCACAACGACCCTCGATCCCGCGTTGCAGGTCTGTCCGGCGTTGTAGAAGATGCCCCACGCCACGGCCGAGGCGGCGGCCTCGATGTCGGCGTCGGCGAGGACCAGCTGCGGCGACTTGCCGCCGGCCTCGACAGCGACCTGCTTCCCGTTGGACTCGCCGGCGTACACCTGGAAGAGACGGGCCACCTCCGCCGAGCCGGTGAAGGCGATCTTGTCGACGTCGGGGTGCCGCCCGAGCGCCTGCCCGGCGATCTCGCCCCGGCCGGGGACGACGTTGAGGACGCCGTCGGGCAGCCCCGCCTCGGTGGCGAGCGCGGCCAGCCGCAGTGCGGCGAGCGAGGTCTGTTCGGCGGGCTTCAGCACGACGCTGTTACCGGTGGCGAGCGCCGGGCCCAGCTTCCAACTCGCGATCAGCAGGGCGTAGTTCCACGGCACGACCGCGCCGACGACTCCGAGCGGCTCGCGGGTGATCAACGCGAGCGCGTCGCCCGGCGTGGGCGCGATCTCGTCGTACGTCTTGTCGACGGCCTCCGCGTACCAGGCGATCGTCTCGGCGGTCTTGGCCACGTCGACGCGCAGCGACTCGGTGATGGGCTTGCCCATCTCCAGCGTGTCGAGCAGCGCCAGCTCCTCGGCGTTCGCACGGATCAGCTCCGCCCAGCGCAGCAGAATCCGCTTGCGCTCCTTGGGCGCGAGATCACGCCAGCGGCCGTCCTCGAAGGCGGTACGCGCCGACCGTACGGCCCGGTCGACGTCCCCGGCGGACGACGCCCGCACCTCGCACAGCACTGAGCCGTCGCGCGGCGAGACGCTCGGGAAGGTGTCGCCGGAGGTGGCGTCGGTGAAGGTGCCGTCGATGAACGGGCGGGTCTCGAAGGCGAGTTTGTCCGCCGCGGCACGCCACTCGTCGTAGGAGCGGCTCAACAGTTCCTCGATGGTGTACGTCACTTGATCCTCCAGCGTTCGATCGCGTCCTCGTCCAGCTCGACGCCGAGCCCGGGCCGGTCCGGCACTTCGAGACAGCCGTCGGCGTCGACCCGCACCGGCTCGGCGAGCATGAAGTCGCGGCGCTCGGGAGTCCAGCCGGGCGGATCGTAGGGGAACTCGAAGTAGGGTCCGCCGCCGACGCCCGCCGCGACATGCAGGTTGGCGAGCACGCCGATGCCGTTCGTCCAGCTGTGCGGGGTGAACTGACGGTGCTTCAGCTGGGCCAGTTCGGCGAGTGTGCGGGCCCGGTGCATGCCGATCGCGAGCACCACGTCCATCTGGTAGATGTCGAGCGCGTCCTCTTCGAGGTAGCGCAGCAGCTCGGTGAGGGAGGGGTGCATCTCGCCGGCCGCGATGCGCACACCGGGGTTCTCGGCACGCAGCCGCTTGAAGCCGTCCAGGTCGGCGTACGGCAGCGGCTCCTCGACCCAGAACACGTCCAGCTCGGCGAGCCGGGCGATGATCGCGCGGGTCTTGGCGAGGTCGGAGGCGTTGGCGGTGTCGCCCGCCATGCGCCAGGACTGGTTGAGATCGACCATGATCTGAAAGTCGTCCCCCAGCTCCGCGCGCACGGCCCGCACGGCGGCGACCCCCTCGTCGACCCGGTCCCGGTCGATACGGATCTTCAGCGCCCGGAAACCGGCCTCGCGCACCTTCAGCGCCGTAGCCACCCGCTCCTCGGGGGACTTCAGCTCACCGGAGGAGGCGTAGGCGGGCAGCTTCTTCGCCGCGTTGCCGAACAGTTCGGCGACCGGGCGGCCGTGCACCTGGCCGATGACGTCCCACAGGGCCGCCTCCAGGGGCCAGTAGCGGGCGCCGTGGAAGTTGGCGGTCTCGATCGCCTTCACATGCCGGGTGATCGCAAGTGGGTCCTCGCCGACGAACAGGTGTTTGTAGGTCTCGAAGCCGTCCATGAGGTCGCCGGAGCCGATGCCGGTGATCCCCTCGTCGGTGTGGACACGCACGATCGTCGCGTCGAAGTGGCGGCGCGGCTCGGGATCCCAGGCGGCCCGGAACGGCGGGTCGAGCTCCAGGCGGAGGCGGTCCAGCGTGATGTCGGTGATCTTCATCGGGCGAGTACCTCGGCGGTGGGCGTGTAGAAGGGATTCGCCGGTCCGTGCTCGGCCGCCGCCAGCACGTCCTGGACGGTGGGTGTGGCCGTGACGGCGGCCCGGACCGCGCCGTAGGCGGCGGCGCGCTGGTTGCGGAAGGAGGCGTCGAGGTCGTCGACCGCCGGGTCGACCCACACAGCGGCGATGATCAGCACGTCGTCGGCCTCCGCGGCGGGGACGAGGCCGTCCGAGACGGCGTCCGCGACCCCCTGCGCCAGGCCCGCCTGCGCGGAACCCCAAGTGGCACGCTGGTGCAGCTCGCCTTCCGCCGCCGCCTTGTTCACGAACAGCGTCAGCGGCCGCACCGGCACCGAGGGCCGCAGGACCGTCATGAACGGCACGTGCCCGGCGCTCGGCGTGGCCAGCGCGGTCGCCCAGGCCGTCTCGACCGGACCGCCCTTGCGGCCGATCACGACGTTGGTGTGCGCGGCGTTGGCGCCCGCACCGACGAAGGATTCGCCGATGAGCGCGGCCGGGGCAAAGGGGGAGGGCATCGCGGCTCCTGGACCTCGGGAAGCGGGATTCAACGGGTGCACGCACGGTGTGCAGGGGATGAACCTCGCAATCGGCGCAGTTCATCCGGCCCGATGCGGCGAATCTAGGTCGGCGGCCACCCCCTCGCAAGGCGCCGAGGGGAATCGAAACGCCGGTTGCTCTCCTGACAACTCCATGCCTGACCTGGGGGTTCCTCCACCTCCGGCCATGCCTACGATGGCGCCCGTGACGGACGACTCCACACCCCCTCGCGGTCATGGGCTGCGGCGTGACATCGACCTGCTGGAGGCGCTCGCCTCGGACGAGGCGCAGCACGCGGGAGGCCTCGGCGTGGTACGCCTGGCACAGCTGGTGGGCCGCGAGAAGACCCAGGTCTCGCGGGCCCTGAAGGCCCTCTCGGTCGAGGGGATCGTGGAACGCGACCCGGACACGCTGGAGTACCGGCTGGGCTGGCGGCTGTTCTCCCTGGTGGCCCGCACCTCACAGAGCCGCCTGGTACGGGTCGCCGAGCCGGTCATGCACGCGCTGTCGGCCGACGTGGAGGAGACCAGCCACCTGTGCGTGCTCAGCGACCGCGACGTCCTCACCCTGCTGTCGGTCTCCGGGCACTCCTTCCGCGTCCACGGCTGGGAGGGGCGCGGGGTGCCCGCCTGGCAGACCTCGGCCGGCCGGGTCCTGCTGGCCGACGCCACACCCGACGAGCTGTACGTCCGCTTCGGCACCACCGGCGAGATGCCCGTGCAGGAACTGTGGGCGCTGATCCAGGAGGCGAAGCGGCTGGGCTACGCCCGGGTCAGCGAAGAGTTCGAGGCCGGGCTGGTCGGTGTGTCGGCGCCCGTGCGTGACTTCCGGGGGCGGGTGGTCGCCGCCCTCAACATCTCCGCGCCCAAGTCCCGGCTCGGCGACCGCCTGGAGGTGGCGGGACGTACGACGGCCAGGGCGGCGCTGCGCGTGTCGACGCTGCTGGGATGGGAGCCCCGGCGGACCCGGACGCCCTGACCGCCGCGGTGATCGCCGAGTTGCCCTGAGAGCAACCCCCGTTGCGATCCGGGGAAGTGGCCTTGTCGGTCGTGGGACGCGCTCGTAAATTCGCCGCGCACCGGACAAGCCACCGTCCGGGAACGGAGAAAAGAGCAGCTCATGAACCTCGTCGGCATCGACACCCTCGCCAAGGCCCCGCTCGCCGACGGCGATGTGTTCATCGGCGGCCGCTGGCTCACGGCCGCCGACGGACGCACCTACCCCGTGGCCGATCCGGCCACCGCGACCCTGGTCCGTGAGGTGTCCGCGGCGGGTCCGGACGACGCCCGCGCGGCGCTCGACGCGGCCCACTCGGCGGCCGCCGGCTGGCGCGCCACCCCGCCCCGCCGTCGCTCGGAGATCCTGCACGAGGCGTTCCGGCTGATGATCGAGCACACCGACACCCTCGCCCGTCTCATCGTGCTGGAGAACGGCAAGGCCTACCGCGACGCGGCGGCGGAGGTCGGCTACGCGGCCGAGTTCTTCCGCTGGTTCGCCGAGGAGGCCGTACGCGTCGGCTCCGCCTTCGGTGACGCGCCCGGCGGCGGCTTCCGCCACGTCGTACGCAAACACCCCGTCGGTGTCACCGCCTTCGTCACGCCCTGGAACTTCCCGGCCGCCATGGCCACCCGCAAGATCGCGCCCGCGCTGGCCGCCGGCTGCCCGGTGCTGCTCAAACCCGCCCCGGAGACCCCGCTCACCGCCCTCGCCGTGGCGGCGCTGCTCACCGAGGCCGGACTGCCCGACGGACTGCTGAACGTCCTGCCCACCGACCGCGCCCCCGAGGTCGTCTCGGCCTGGCTCGGCGACGAGCGGGTCCGCAAGTTCTCCTTCACCGGCTCCACGGCCACCGGTCGGCTGCTCCTGGAACAGGCCGCCGCGAACGTGGTCAACGTGACCATGGAGCTCGGCGGGAACGCGCCGTTCGTCGTCTGCGCGGACGCCGACGTCGACGCGGCCGTGCGCGGTGCGATGGACGCCAAGATGCGCGGCGGCGGCGAGGTCTGCATCGCCGCCAACCGGTTCTACGTGCACGCCTCGGTCGCCGACGAGTTCACCGAGAAGTTCGGCGCCGCCATGGCCGCCGTACGCACCGGACCCGGCCTGGCGGACGGCGTCACCCTCGGCCCGATGATCAACCGCGCGGCCGTCGACAAGATCCGCTCCCTCGTCGACGACGCACTCGCCCGCGGCGCCCGCGTCGCCGCACAGGGGACCGTTCCCGACGGCCCTGGCCACTTTCACCCGGCGACCGTCCTCACCGGAGTCCCGGACGACGCCCGCATTCTGCACGAGGAGGTCTTCGGCCCCGTCGCGCCGGTGACCACCTTCACCGACGAGGACGAGATGCTGGCCCGCGCCAACGCCGCCGTCCACGGCCTGGCCTCGTACGTCTACTCCCGCGACGTCGCCCGTGCCCTGCGCATCGCCGAACGCCTGGAGGCCGGCATGGTCGGCCTGAACCGGGGTCTGCTCTCCGACCCCGCCGCGCCGTTCGGCGGCGTCAAGCAGTCCGGCCTCGGCCGGGAGGGCGGGCGCGAGGGCATCGAGGCGTTCTTGGAGACGCAGTACATCGCCCTCGACTGGCCTGCTTGATCCCCTTCACACGTCCCGCGCAAGCCCCTGCCCGGAGACAGAAAGACAAGGACCGCTCATGGCAATGACGCCTGCGACCGAGCACAATCAGCCCGCCACCCCGCCGACCTCCGCCACCACCGAGCGCGAGCGCCGCCGTCTGCACACCAAGCTGAAGTTCGCCACGCAGATCGGGCAGGGCATCGACGGCTACATCATCGGCGGCATCGGCATGGCGATGGCCGCGCTCACCACCGACCTGCACCTGTCCACCCTCATGGAGGGCCTGGTCGGCGCCTCGCCGCTGATCGGTATCTTCATCGGCGGTCCGCTCTTCGGCCGGCTCGCCGACCGGTTCGGGCGGCGCCCGGTGTTCCTCGTCGACATGATGATCTTCCTGATCGGTTCGATCCTGCAGTTCTTCGTCACCGACGGGCTGCAACTCTTCCTCATCCGCCTGCTGATGGGCGTCGCGATCGGCGGCGAGTACGCCATCGGCGCACCGCTGCTGTCGGAGTACGCGCCCCGGCACGGCCGCGGTCGGCTGCTGGCCAGCCTGGAGATCAGCTGGTACGTCGGCTACGCGCTGGCCACCGTCGTAGGTGCCCTGTTCGCCGACGTCGAGGGCGGCTGGCGCTGGTCCCTGGCCAGCAGCGCCGTCATCGCGGTGGTCTGCGTGTCCCTGCGCGGCGGCATCCCCGAGTCGGCGCGCTGGCTGCTGAGCAAGGGACGCCGCGAGGAGGCCGAGGCCCTGATCGACAAGTACGGCATCGAAGTCGACGTCACGGCCGAACTGGACGAGCGCAGCCAGAGCCAACGCGAGGGATTCCGGGCCCTGTTCGGCCGCCGTCACCTGCGCAGCACGGTGTTCGCCAGCGTCTTCTGGGCCGCGCTGGTGCTGCCGTACTTCGCGATCGGCACCTTCTGGACCCAGGTCTTCGAGGCCCTGAACATGGGCGACAACGCGGTCGCGGCGCTGCTCGTCTACTCCTTCACCGCCGTGGCCGGCGTGACGGTGGGCTGTCTGGTCGTCGACCGCATCGGCCGCCGCAGGCTGCTGATCCCGCCGTTCTGGATCACGGCCGGGTGCCTGGCACTGGTCGCCGTCTTCCCCACGTCCACGCCGGTCATCGTCTGCGGCTTCCTCTTCTTCATCTTCCTCAACGCCGCCTCCAGCGCGCTGACCGCGATCTATCCGCTGGAGGTCTTCCCGACCTCCCTGCGCACCACGGGCGTCGGCTTCGCGACCGCGATGAGCCGGGTCGGTGCCGCCATCGGCACCTTCCTGCTGCCGATGGGCCTCGACCGCTACGGGGCGCAGTTCGTCCTCCTCATCGGCGCCGGTGTACTCGCCCTCGGGGACTGGTGTCGCAGTTCCTGGCCCCGGAGACCACGAACCTGGACCTGGCGCGCGCCGCCCGCGCGGCCCGCGAGGACACCGCCTGACCGGGCCCTGGTGAAGGAGTCGTGTGCCCCCGGTCACCGGGGGCACATCCGACGGGCCCTCCGGGACGTCGATGCCATTCGATCGGTGCCGCGGCACCCTTGCTGACCCGCGCATTTTTGACAGGGCCTTGACAAATAAGCTCGATGCCGCCAGTGTGCAAATATCTCGCAGAGTTGCGCAATCTTCGATACGAACCACGCAATAACTCTGCACAAGAGCACCGCTGATCCATGCGGCAAGCGCGGCCGGCGCGCGCCTTGCCTGACTTCCCCCACCGTCAGGAAGGAAAGCTCTGTCATGTCCCAGCGCCCTCGCGCAGGGCTGCGATGGCTCACCGCACTGGCCCTGGTCGTGTCCGGGGCCGCGTTGACCGCACCCCAACGCGCGGCAGCCGCCCCCGCAGACCTCCCGCCCTCCGACTACCAGCAGGTGCAACTCGCCACCGGCGCTGCCGAGATGGGTGAACCCATGTCGCTGGCCGTGCTGCCCGACCGCTCCGTGCTGCACACCGCGCGCGACGGCACGATCCGCCTCACCGACGCCGCGGGCAACACCAAGCAGGCCGGGAAGCTGGACGTCTACACGCACGACGAGGAAGGCCTCCAGGGCATCGCCGTCGACCCCGCCTTCGCAACGAACCGCTATGTCTACGCCTTCTACTCCCCGAAGTTGAACACCCCGGCGGGTGACGCCCCCACCACGGGCAGCGCCGCCGACTTCGAGCCCTGGAAAGGGCACCTCAACCTGTCGCGGTTCACGCTGCGCAGCGACGGCACCCTGGACATGGCCGGTGAGAAGGTCCTCCTCGAAGTGCCCACCGACCGCGGTCAGTGCTGCCACGTCGGCGGCGACATCGACTTCGACGCGGCCGGGAACCTCTACCTGACCACCGGCGACGACACCAACCCGTTCGACTCCTCCGGGTACGCGCCGATCGACGAACGCACCAACCGCAACCCGCAGTTCGACGCCCAGCGCAGCTCCGGCAACACCAACGACCTGCGCGGCAAGGTGCTGCGGATCAAGCCGACCGCCGACGGCGGCTACACCATCCCCTCGGGCAACCTCTTCGCCCCCGGCACCGCGAACACCCGGCCCGAGATCTACGCGATGGGCTTCCGCAACCCGTTCCGGATGTCCGTCGACCGCGCCACCGGCACGGTCTACCTCGGCGACTACGGTCCCGACGCCGGCGGCACCGACCCGGGCCGGGGACCCGGCGGCCAGGTGGAGTTCAACCGCATCACCTCGCCCGGCAACTACGGCTGGCCGTACTGCACCGGCACCAACACCACGAACGAGACGTACAACGAGTACACCTTCCCGAGCGGCCCCTCCGGCGCCAAGTACAACTGCGCGGGCGGTCCCACGAACAACTCCTTCCGCAACACCGGCCAGTCCCAGCTGCCGGCCGCCAGGCCCAGCTGGATCAAGTACGGCCTGGACGGCTCACCGCCCGAGTTCGGCGGCGGCTCGGAGTCCCCGATGGGCGGCGAGGTCTACCGCTACGACCCCAACTCGACCTCCACGGTGAAGTTCCCGCAGTCCCTCGACGGCCGCTACTTCGCCGCCGAGTACGGCCGCCAGTGGATCAAGGCGATCGAGGTCAAGAGCGACGGCACGTACGGCACCATCGAGGACGTCCCCTGGAACGGCACCCAGGTGATGGACACCGACTTCGGCCCCGACGGCGCGCTGTACGTCCTGGACTACGGCACCGGGAGCAACAACGCGGGCCTGTACCGCATCGAGTACATCGGGGGCAGCAACCGCAACCCGATCGCCCAGGCCTCCGCGGACCGCACCTCCGGCGCCCTGCCGCTGACCGTGCGGTTCTCCTCCCAGGGCAGCTCCGACCCCGAGGGCGGGGCACTCAGCTACTCCTGGAACTTCGGCGACGGCACGACATCCACACAGGCCAACCCCAGCCACACGTACACCACCGCGGGCACCTATCGCCCCACGCTCACGGTCCGGGACCCGGAGGGCCTGAGCGGCACGGCCAGCCTGGTGGTCACCGCGGGCAACACCGCGCCGACGGTGACCCTGCAACAGCCACCGGACGGGCAGCTGTTCTCCTTCGGTGACACCGTGCCCTTCAGGGTGCAGGTCAGCGACCCCGAGGACGGCACGATCGACTGCTCCAAGGTGAAGGTCACCTATCTCCTCGGCCATGACAGCCACACCCACGCCATCACCTCCACCAACGGCTGCGAGGGCAACCTCACCGTCCCGGCCGACGGCGAACACGACAGCGCCGCCAACCTCTACGGCGTCTTCGACGCCGAGTACACCGACAAGAGCGGCCTGACCACGCACTCGGTGCGCACCCTGCAGCCCCGCCACCGCCAGGGCGAGCACTTCGGCGCCCAGTCCGGCATCCAGACCGCCGACCACGCCACCGCCGAGGGCGGCAGGACGGTCGGCTTCACCGACGACGGCGACTGGATCTCCTTCAAGCCGTACGTCCTCGCGGGCGCCACGAAGTTCACCGCCCGGGTGGCCTCCGGCGGAGCGGGCGGCAGGATCGAGGTGCGCGCGGGTTCCACCACCGGGACCCTGCTCGGCACCGCGACCGTGCCGGTGACCGGCGGCTGGGAGAACTACACCGACGTCTCCGCCAACCTCTCCGGCGCGCCCTCCGGCACCACCGAGCTGTTCCTGGTGTTCCGCGGCCCGACCGGGCAGGGCAACCTGTTCGACCTCGACGCCTTCACCCTCGGCACCGGCTCCACCACGACCACGCCGTGGGAGGCGGAGTCGTACAGCTCCGCCTCGGGCGTTCAGCCCGCCGCGCACGGCGCGGCCAGCGGAGGGCTGACCCTCGGCTACATCGACAACGGCGACTGGGCCGGCTACGCCTCCGTCTCCACCGCGGGCGCGACCTCGGCCTCCGCGCGGGTCTCCTCGGCCGGCGCCGGCGGCACCCTCCAGTTCCGCTCCGGTTCACAGACCGGGCCTCTGCTCGGCTCGGTGACGGTGCCGGTGACCGGCAGCTGGGACACCTTCACCACCGTCAACACCACGCTCAACGGCACCGGAACGGGCCCGCTGTTCCTCACCTTCACCGGAGGGACCGGCAGCCTCTTCGACGTCGACACCTTCACGCTCGCCTCCTCTACGACACGAAAGGGGTGATGACATGACCACCCTCATGCGGCGCCTGCGCCGTGGCGGCGCGGCCCTGATCCTGGCCCTGCTGGGCGCCCTGATCGTCCCGGCGGGCACGGCGCACGCGGCCTCGTTCGAGATCCTGGTGTTCTCCAAGACCGCCGGATTCCGGCACGACGCGATTCCGGCCGGCATCGACGCCCTGCGTACCCTCGGCCAGCAGAACGACTTCACGGTCACGGCCACCGAGGACGCCGGCGCCTTCACCACCGGCAATCTCGCGAACTACGAGGCGGTGGTGTTCCTCAACACCACCGGCGACGTCCTCAACTCCACCCAGCAGACCGCCCTGCAGTCCTACGTCGACTCCGGCGGCGGCTACCTCGGCGTGCACGCGGCGGCCGACACCGAGTACGACTGGCCGTACTACGGGCAGCTCGTCGGCGCCTGGTTCCAGAGCCACCCCGCGATCCAGCAGGCCACGATCAGGAACGAGGACCGGACCCATCCGGCCACCTCGCATCTGGGCGCGACCTGGACCCGCAGCGACGAGTGGTACAACTACCGGGCCAACCCGCGTCCCAACGTGCACGTCCTGCAGACCCTGGACGAAAGCACCTACAGCGGCGGCTCGATGGGCGCCGACCACCCCATCACCTGGTGCCACAGCCAGGGCCAGGGCCGTTCCTTCTACACCGGGCTCGGACACACCATCGAGTCCTACGCCGACCCGGCCTTCCGTTCCCTGCTGCTGGGCGGGGTGCGGTACGCGGCCGGGCAGGTCGCGGCCAACTGCTCGGTCCCGGCCGGCACCGTACAGGTCGAGGCCGAGTCGTACACCTCCGGCTCCGGAGTCCAGGTGGCCGCGCACGCCCCCGCCAGCGGCGGCCAGACCCTCGGCTACATCGACAACGGCGACTGGGCGGGCTACTCCTCCGTCTCCACCGCCGGGGCGAGGACCTTCACGGCGAAGGTGTCGTCCGCGGGCGCGGGCGGCACCATCGAGATCCGCTCGGGCTCGGCCACCGGCACCCTGCTCGGCTCGGTGGCCGTGCCGGTGACAGGAGGCTGGGAGACGTTCACCACTGTCACGACGACCCTGACGGGATCCGCCTCCGGACCGCTCTTCCTGAGATTCACCGGCGGTGGCGGTGCCCTGTTCGACATCGACACCTTCAGCCTCGGCGCCGAGCCCGTCTCCGGCACCCTGGCCGACGACGTCCACCTCTTCTACTACCCCTGGTACGGCAGCCCGGCGGTCAACGGCGGCTGGCGGCACTGGCAGCAGGGCGGCCGCACCCCGCCCGACGACGTCGGCGCCGACTTCTACCCGGCGCTCGGCCCGTACGACTCGGCCGACTACGAGGGCGCCGTCGCCCAGCACATGGAGTGGGTCGCCCGGTCGGGCGCCGGCGTGATCGTCTACAGCTGGTGGGGCCGGGACAGCTATGAGGACCGGCTCGTGCGGGGCGTGCTCGACGCGGCGCACGAGCAGGGCATCCAGGTGGCCTGGCACCTGGAGCCGTACGCGGGCCGCACCGCGGCATCGACGGTCGCCGACATCGAGTACATCAACAGCACCTACGGAAGCCACCCGGCCTTCCACCGCTCGTCGGACCACGGCGGCAGAAGCGCGTTCTACGTGTTCCAGAGCCTGCACATCACCGACTGGACGGCGCTGGACCAGGTCACCGACACCAGCATCGTCCTCGCCCAGACCACCGACACCACCAAGATCGCGCACTTCTCCGGCATGTACACCTACGACGGCATCGCGGGGGCAACCGCCCCCGGCTGGAAGCAGGCCGGCGACGACGCCCGCGCCAACGGCCTGATCTGGGCCCCGTCCGTCGCGCCGGGCTACATCGACGACCGGGCTGTGCCGGGCAACTCCACGCCCACCGTGGAACGGGCGAACGGCGCGGCCTACGACCGGCAGTGGACCAACGCCCTCGACCCGGCGATCGGCGGCTCACCGACGTGGGTGTCGGTGACTTCTTTCAACGAATGGCATGAGGGCAGTTCCATCGAACCCGCCGACTCGACACCACCCGGCGGTCATGGCTACCGGACGTACGACGGGGCCTACGGAATGACGGGCCAGGCGGCGGAGACGGCCTACCTGGACCGAACCGCGTACTGGGCGAGCCGTTTCGGGGCGGCAGCCCCGCGGTGACCCGGCCCGGCCTCGTGCACCCATGAGGGCGTCCGGCCGGCGCGGCCCGGCCGGACGCCCGACCGCCCAGACGAACTGTCCAGCCGCGGAGACGCTGCCGGGTCACCGGGACGGCGGGGGAGCGGCGGCGAATAGGGTGATCGCATGTCTGCCTCTTTGAGCCCTGCGAGAACCCGTGCCGGACTCCGTGCCTCGGCGCGCATATCGGCGGAGCTGCTGTTGGTCCTTGCGGGGACCGCGGTGGTGCTCTGGCTTCTCGGCCGTATGTGGTCAGTCGTCTGGCCCTTGGTCATCGGCTTGCTACTCACCACACTGACCTGGCCCTTCGCCCGGCTCCTGCGCCGTCACGGCTGGCCGCCCGCCCTTGCCGCGTCGGTGGTGACCGTGCTTTTCCTCGTAGTGGCCGTCGGCGCCGTCGCGCTCATCGCCGTCCCGGTGGCCTCTCAGTCCGGTGAGCTGACCGACGGAGTGGTGGAAGGCATCCAGCGGGTGCGGGAGTGGGCGGCGGGCCCGCCGCTGAACATCGGCGACGACCAGATCACCACCGCCCTGGACACCGCGACCGACCGTCTCCAGAGCAGCGTGGGCAGCATGCTCACCACCCTCGCCACCGGCGTGGGCACCGTCGTCAACGGAGTGGTGACGGCCGTCCTCGCCCTTTTCCTGATGTTCTTCTTCCTCAAGGACGGGCCGCGGTTCCTGCCCTGGCTCGCGCGCCAGTTGCCGGGGCGCCTCGCCGTCGACGTGCCGGCCGTGGCCGAGCGCGGGTGGCACACCCTCGGGGCCTTCGTGCGCTCCCAAGCGGCGGTCGGCCTGCTGGACGCCGTCCTCATCGGCGTCGGACTGTGGGTCCTGGACGTCCCGTTGGTCCTGCCGCTGGCCGTGCTCACCTTCGTGTGCGCGTTCGTGCCGATCGTCGGCGCCCTGTTCGCGGGTTTCGTCGCCGTACTCATCGCCCTGGTGTCCAACGGGCTGACGGACGCCTTGATCGTGCTGGCCGTCATCGTGGTGGTCCAACAACTGGAGGGCAATGTCTTCCAGCCCATGATCCAGAGCCGGGGACTCGGCCTGCACGCGGCGGTCGTCCTGCTGGCGGTGACCCTGGGCGGTAGCCTGGCCGGCATCGTGGGCAGCCTGCTCGCAGTACCGGCCGCCGCACTGATCGCGGTCGTCTGGGGCTACGTGCGCGAGCAGCTCTCCGAGCCGCCGTCGGCCCCGGAGGGCACCCCGGGCCCCGGGCACGGGACCGATCCGGAGCCCGCGACCGCCCCGCTCGCGTCCTGACGGGCCTCGCCGGGCACGTCCGCCGCACGTCCACCCGGGTCCCGCCTCGGGCGTTCCCGGCCTCCCGGCCGGCACATCCTGCGGGGCGCTCCCCGCACCGATGAGGTGAGCATCGCGGGCAGCCGCGGTTCGCGGCCCTTCCGACCCGGGGCAGGGACGGTCCGGCGGGAAGGACGACAACTGCGGCCCTGGCGCGGCACGTTCGGGGCCCGTCGCGCACGACTGGACGGTCCCGCCCCGTCGACACCCGCTGCGGCCAGTCCCCGCATGCGCTCGGCGTGCGTCAGTCTCGGGCGCCGACGGAATGCCTCACAGCCGCCGGACGCGCAGTACGCCGGTCAGCATCGGCAGAGTGAACTCGCCGTGGGCTGTCTCCGCTCTGCTCACGAGGAACGCGCGGATCCGGCCCAGCGTGGCCTGCTGTTCGCGTTCCGGCATGACCAGCACGCCCGCGCGTGTCGCGAGGGTCGCGACGAGAGAGTCGGCGGTGCGACGCTGCCCGTGCGGGAACTCGGCCTGCGCCAGCTGGTGGACGTGTCGCGCGGGCCGATGACCGCACTTCCGCTGACTTGTGCGAGCCGGCCACCACCCACTCGACCTGGTCGTCCAGGACGTTCCACAGGCCCACGGAGGCGTCCGGCAGCGGTATCGCCTCGGCGCTGCCCGGCAGGGCGTGGACAGCCGGCAGGCAGCGGCGCAGTTCGGTCAGCATGGCCGGGTCGGGCTCGACTGCGATATCGCGGTCCGGCCGGCGCGCCACGGGGATGCCGAGGGATGGCGGCGGTGTCGACGAGACCCTTGCGGCCACTGGGATCTGCTGCTTCCATCAGGTTAGTAAACCTTCCTGTCGATTATCGGCGATGGCCCGAGAAACGGAGTCCAGGTGAAACTGAGGCTCAATCTGTTACGTCCGGCCGCGGTGGCAGCCGCACTCGGCGGTGCCCTGCTCCTGACCACCGCCGTCCCCAATGGCCCCGCTCACGCGAGGCCCGACCAGCGGTCCGCGACGGCCGGCCGGTCGGCCGCGGCAGACACACCGGTCGGCATCAACGGACAGCTCAAGGTCTGCGGCACCAAGCTCTGCAACAGCCGAGGGAACCCCATCCAGTTGCGCGGCATGAGCACCCACGGCACCCAGTGGTATCCGCACTGTCTGACCAGCGGTTCACTCGACGCCCTGGCCCAGGACTGGAAGGCCGACGTCCTGCGCGTCTCGACCTATGTGCAGGAGGGAGGGTACGAGACGAATCCCCGGCACTTCACCAACCTCGCCAACTCCCTGATCCAGCAGGCGACCGACCGCGGCATGTACGTGATCGTCGACTGGCACATGCTCACCCCCGGTGATCCGCACGCCAACCTGAGCAAGGCCCGGCAGTTCTTCACCGACATCGCGAACCGCAACAAGGACAAGAACAACATCCTCTACGAGATCGCCAACGAGCCCAGCGGCGTGAGCTGGTCGCGGATCAAGAGTTACGCGGAACAGATCATCCCGACCATCCGGGCGATCGACTCCGACGCCCCGGTACTGGTCGGCACCCGCGCATGGTCCTCGTTCGGAGTCTCCGAAGGCGCCAACGAGTCCGAGGTCGTGAACAACCCCGTCAGGGCCTCCAACATCATGTACACCTTCCACTTCTACGCCGACTCGCACCGCGACGAGTACCTCGCGACCCTCTCCCGTGCCGCTGACGCGCTCCCCGTCTTCGTCACCGAGTTCGGCACCCAGAACTACGCCGGTGAAGGCGAGAACGACTTCGCCATGTCGCAGCGTTATCTCGACCTCATGGCGAGCAAGAAGATCAGCTGGGCGAACTGGAACTTCTCCGACGATCACCGCACCGGAGCCGTCTTCAAAACCGGGACCTGCGACAACCCCGGCTCCTGGGTCGGCACAGCACCTCTGAAGCCCGCCGGCGTGTGGATCCGGGACCGCATCAGGACTCCCGACACCTTCCCGGTCGGCTGACTCCGGCAGCGCGCGAGTCGGAGACGCCGCACAGGCCGACGGCGGCGCGCCCGGGGACCGGCCACGAAACTGCCGGACTGCCGGGCGCGACCGCCGGGTTCGCTTGTCCCGTCGGGAACTACACCATGTCGTTCGTTCCGCTCCGCCCTGCCGCCAGGCGAAGCCTGATGGAACGTGCCTCGGGCCGAAGCGCGAACTCGGGCGCCACGTCCGGGCCGCAGGCCCGCGAGCCGAGGCCGTGCTGGGCCGCGTCGATGATCAGGTGGCTCGCTGTCGAGTCGGCAAGCTCGAAGGGGTGTCCGGCTCGGGCGATCTGCTGAGGGGTGTGCCGGCTGAGGGTGAAGCCGGGTCGACGGCCGTGTACGTCGGGGATGGCCGCGACGTACAGCACTCCGGTGTCCCCACTCGTCAGCCTCAGCCATCGCAGTCGGGAGCGGTGGCCGGTCTCCTGGGGGCGTGCGTAGTCGACCCGGAGGCCATCGATGGTCGAGGAGAATCGACCGACCTGGGCCGCGCGCAAGCTGTCCGGGTAGGACTCGTGAGGGCCCAGACCGAACCATTCGGCGCCGTCGACGGCGGCCGTGCCATCGGGCAGTTCGAAGCGGATACCGATCCGGGGCCACACCGTCCGCCAGCCGCTGGACGGTTCGATCTCGACGCGCAGTTCCAGTTCGCCGTCCTCAAGTGACCAGGTGGCCTCAACCATCACCGACAGACCGGAGTTCGCCGCGGCGACCCTGTCGACGGTACGCAGGGCGCCGGCGGAGTGTTCCACCGAAATCCGTCGGGACGACAGCCGGTGAAGACCGTCACGACGCCACAGGTCAGCGTGGGAGACACCGGCGACGGCGGCATCGCTGTTCTCGACGTCGTCCGAGGCGCTCTCGTCGTTGTCGGTCGGCGCCCGGAACAGCTCCAGCCGCGGTCCTGTCACGGCTCGGCCGGCCAGCCGGGTCAGGGATCCGTCGACGAACTCGGCGATGCCGAGCGTCAGCGTTCCGCCGTGCGGTTGCCAGCCGGTTCGGGGCCGGACCGCGGGGAGCGCACGAGGCAGGGAGCAGTCCAGTTGGGCGGTCGCGGTCACGTGCCCCTCAGGCGCCCAGTCGGTTGCGGCTGCCAGGACGGCGTCGATCGTGAGCCACGTTTCCGCGTCGGGGGACGCCACGATCTTCGGCAGCCGTACCCCGCGCGACTCACCCGCCGGGACGACGGGGACCTCCAGTTCCCCGCGATCCACCAGCGTTCCGTCGTGTTCGACGCGCCAGTGGAACCGCAGGTCCGATGTGTCGGCCGAGTGACGCAGGTTGGTGATCGTGACGTGGCCGGCGTCGAAGACGAAACGGATCGGCTGTACGACCGCCTTGAACTCGTGCAGGCTCGGCGTCGGCACGTCGTTGCTCAACAGCATGCCGTCCATGACGAAGTTGCCGTCGTGCACGACCTCTCCGAAGTCGCCGCCGTAGGCGTAGTACGGCGTGCCGTCGGGCGCCGAGGCCAGGATGCCGTGGTCCCGCCATTCCCAGACGAAGCCGCCGTGGAGCCGAGGACGAGCGTGCACCAGCGCTTCGTACTGGTCGAGGCCTCCTGGCCCGTTGCCCATCGCGTGGGCGTACTCGCACAGCAGGAACGGCTTGGCACGCTGCCGGGCGCTCTGTGCGGGAGTGCAGTGGAGCAGCGCCGAACCTGTGCCGTCGGTACCGATCCGCTCGGTCTCCGGGACCGACGCGTACATGCGCGAGTAGATGTCGGTGTACTCGCCGGTGTAGTCACCCTCGTAGTGGACGGGCCGCTCGGTGTCGCGGGCGTGCACCCATGCCGACATGGCCGCGAGGTTGTTGCCGGTCCCCGCCTCGTTGCCGAGCGACCAGATCACCACGCTGGGATGGTTCTTGTCGCGTTCGACGGTGCGCTGGATGCGGTCGAGATATGCCTCACGCCACGCAGGGTCGTCGCTCGGATTGCCGGCCCAGTCGACCGTGTCGAAGCCGTGCGTTTCGAGATCGCATTCGAGGACGACCCAGAAGCCCAGCTCGTCGGCGAGGTCGAGCAGCCGTGGGTGGGGTGGGTAATGGCTGGTGCGGATCGCGTTGACGTTGAACCGCTTCATCCGCGCCAGGTCCTCGCGGGCGTGTTCCTCGTCGAAGACGCGGCCGCGCAGGGGATGGGTCTCATGACGGTTCACTCCGTGGAACACGACACGGCGGCCGTTCACCAGGAATCGGTCGCCGCGGATCTCGACCGTGCGGAAGCCGAGCCGCAGAGCGATGCTCTCCGCGGCCGACGACACGGTGGCGTCGTACAGGCGGGGCCGCTCGGCCGACCAGGGCTCCACCTCGGCGATGTCCAGGGGGACCACGTCGTCCGCCGTCGTCCAGATCTCCTCGACGCCGAGTTCGGGGACGCGCAGTGTGAGGGGAAACGCCGCCGCGTCGGCGGTGACCTCCGGGACGATGCGTCCGCGGCCGTCGTCGAAGCCGGTCCGCAGCCAGACGTCGTCGACGCCTCCGGACGGCCGGGCCAGCAGGGTGACGTCACGGAAGATGCCCGGCAGCCACCACTGGTCCTGGTCCTCGACGTAACTCGCCGCCGACCACTGGTGCACCCGCACGGCGACGACGTTGTCGCCCGGGCGTACGGCGGAGGTGACGTCGAATTCGTGAGCCAGTCGGCTGCCGCTTGCACTGCCGATCTCGACTCCGTTGACCCACACCTTGAAGAGGGACTCGACACCGTCGAAGCGCAGCACCGTGCGCCCGGAGTCCGACCAGTCGGCGGGGATGTCGAAGTGACGGCGGTAGTCGCCGGTGGGGTTCTCGTCCGGGATGTGCGGGGGCTCGATCGGGAACGGGAACTGGATGTTCGTGTAGATCGGCCGGCCGTAGGCTCCGTCGCCCTGGAACACCCAGTGCGACGGCACCGGAACGTGGTCCCAGCCGCGGTCGTCGAAGTCCTCGGCCGCGAAGTCCTCCGCCGTCGAGGCCGTGGGCGACAGACGAAAGCGCCAGGGCCCGTTCAGTGAGCGTGAGGGTGCGTCGGAGTGGAGCCAGGAGCGCGCCGGGAGCAGCGCACCACGCCCGGGTGTGGTGTCCAAAACATACGTGGAGAGCTCGGAGGGCAAGGAGTCACAACTTTCGTGTAGCGCGGCAGGGCGGTCGTTGTGTTCGTGCGGGGCCGGGCTTACCGGAGTACGACGGTTCGGATCTCCCAGGGGCCGAGTGCCAGGTCGAGCCCGTCCTGCATGGGCGTCTGGGACAGGGGTCGGCCCAGCAGGTCGACGGTGGTGGCTTCGGTGAACGAGCCGGTCACGCGGACGGCTGTGGCGGTGTCGCTCATCGCGGCCATGCGGATCTCGGTGCCGGGTCCGCGATCGTCGTCGGCGACACGGCGGATGCTGGAGACGAGGACGTTCCTGCCGTCCACCCGTGGGCCGCTCGCGTCAGAGGGCAGCGGGCCTGCGGCGGGCGCGGTCCCGCGGGTGACGAGCAGGTCGTTGCGGAACTCCTCGGCGAGTGCGACCGCGTCGCTTTCCTGCCAGCCGGCTGCCGACGGGGCGACGGCGAGACGGTTCTCGATCCGCATGCCGAGGTCCTGCGCCCCCGGTGCGGGTATCTCGCTCGCCGCGGGCTCGTCGCGCAGAGGGTGGATGTTGACGCTGATCGATCCGATCGCGCGCAGCAGGGTGATGGCGAGCGCGGAGCCCTCGTCGACGAGTTCGTACTCGCTGGAGTGGTCGAGCAGGACATGGGCGGCGCCGGCCGACACGAACGAACTCGCCGGGAAGGTGGGGAGCGGGTACTCGCCCCAGCCGCCCTCGGCGGTGAGTCCCCGTTCGGTGACGGCGAACTGCCCGGCGGAGGCGGAGGTGGTCACGGGCTCGGGCAGTGGCACATGGAAGCGCAGCCGGTGATCGGCGCACTGGTTCAGGAACGACGTGGAGATCCGCACGAACGGCTCGCCCGCGCGTACTTCGACCAGCATGTCCACCGGCGTCGGCACTCTCCGGTCACTGCGCACATCACGGTCGTCACCGAGTCCGGCGGGCCACGCGTAGAGGCGGGTGACGCGCAGGCGGGAACGCAGCGGGCCGCACTCCAGAAGGTCGACGGTGACGTGCGCCGGCTCCGACACGAGTACGTCCTGAGCCGGGGGAGCGTAGTTGTAGCTGTCACCGCGGTCGCCGCCGTCGACGAGGCGGCCGATGCCACGCAGGGTGGTGCCGTCGGCCCCTGTCACGTCCAGGGTCCCGTCGGCTGCCACGGCGACCTCGACCAGTCCGTTCGACAGCGTGTCGGCCGTCGCCGTCGCGGGCGCGAGCCGCAGCTCGGGGGCCGCGTGCCGGGCCTGCGCCTCGACGCGGAAACTGCTCAGCCCCGAGGCCGGGACGTGCACGGGCACCAGTGCGGTGGCCCGGGCCTGCGCCAGCGTCCGCACCTGCCATTCACCAGGGTGCGCGGCGGCCGCGGCGGCGACCTCGCGACGCAGGATCAGCAGGTCGAACGGCCCGGCGGCCGGGACCTCGGCGAGATGGAACACCAGCGAGCCCGGCGTGAGTTCATAACGGTCGATCAGCAGACCGAACAGCTCGCGGCGGTGGATACGGCGCAGTACGCGTTCGAGCTGCGAGGCGTCCATGCGCTCGTCGCTGAGCACGGTCGGGTCCTCGGAGATCAGCTGCACGGGATACGCCGTCCCGTCGGCATCGGTGGCGACAAGCGCGGTCCCCTCCGGCGGGGCCACGACGTCCACCTCGACCAGCGCCGTACGCGGCGACGGCAGCGGATTGGCCACCAGGTAGGCGTCGCTCGGCACCCGGGCGGCGGGCTCGGCGAGCGCCGCGTCCCGTACGGCACGGGCGGTCTGCGCGGCCTCGGCGAGCCGCGCCGCGACCTGGTCGCAGGTCTCGTCGGTGCCGGAGCCGACCACCGAGTCGTGCGCGGTCGACTCGATGATCTTGTGCCAGGCCAGTGAGAGGAAGGCCGAGTCGTCGCGCCGCGACCACAGGGCGTTCACCCGCTCGGCATGGTCGACGGTCCGCTCGGCGACGGCCATCCGCTGCTTCAGCCCGAGCCGCACGGACAGCACGCCGGGCAGGATGTTGCCCCGCACATGGCTGCGCAGCTCACCGGTGACGACGGACGTCACCTCGTCGCGCACATGCCCCCGGATGTACTCGTCGAGCGTCGCGACGCTGATCGGCAGCTCCGCGCCGGACGCCTTGCGCAGCCAGTCCGCCAGCTGCGGGTCGGGCGCGTTGTGGTCGGTGCCCGCCATGGCCAGCACGGGGTCGCCGCCCCACCGCCCGGCGGTCATCTCCGCGTACTCCCCGAGGGCGCGGCCGATCTGGTCGGGCACCAGCAGGACGTCGAGGCCGTTGTCGTAGCCGTCGAAGAGGAACTCGGTGCGCACCTCGGAGCCGTCCGGGGCGCGCCAGCGGAAGGCGTGCCCCTCGACCGAGCCGGGGACGCCGCGCCACAGCGCCGCGTGCTCGATCCCGGCGCGTGCCAGGATCTGCGGCATCTGCGCGACGTGGCCGAACATGTCCGGCAGATAGCCGATGGGCATGGCGCCGCCGAGCCGCTCCGCGGCCGCCCAGCCCATCTGGAGGTTGCGCACGATGGTCTCGCCGGAACACAGGAACTCGTCGAGCAGGATCAGCCACGGGCCGATCGCGAGCCGGCCCTCATGGACCAGGGCCATAACGCGGTCACGGTTCTCCGGACGCATCTCCAGGTAGTCCTCGACCGCGGCCATCTGACCGTCGACGGTGAACCGGAAGTCCGGGTTGGCCTCCGCCGTCTCCAGCACGGTGTCGAGCGCGGTGACGAGCCGGTGCCGGAACACCTGGAAGGGCTCGTACCACTCCCGGTCCCAGTGGAAGTGGGGCACGAATACTGCGGAGTTGGGCATGGCGAGACGGACCTTCTGTACGGAACTGGGAGCGGTCACTTGAGGGAACCGGCGGCGAGCCCGGAGCGCCAGAACCGCTGGAGGACGATGAACACGATGATCACGGGCACGATCGACACCAGCGAACCGGCGATCACGGACTCCTGGAGGAGCGGGGTGCGGGCGGTCTGCCCGTTCCAGCTGAACAGGCCGAGCGTGATCGGGAACAGCGACTCCTTCTGGAGCATCACCATCGGGAGGAAGAAGTTGTTCCAGATGCCGACGAACTGGAACAGGAAGATGGTCACCAGCGCCGGCGACATCAGCCGGAACGACACCGAGAAGAACGTACGGAACTCGCCGGCCCCGTCGAGGCGCGCGGACTCGATGAGTTCCTGGGGCACGGCGGCATTCGCGAAGATCCTCGCGAGGTAGACGCCGAACGGGCTGACGATGCTGGGCAGGAACACCGCGAAGTAGGTGTTGACGACCCCGACTTCGGAGAACAGCAGGAACAGCGGCAGCGCCAGCGCGGTGCTGGGGACCAGCACTCCGCCGAGAATGACGGAGAACAGGAACTCCCGGCCGCGGAAGCGGAACTTGGCGAGCGCGTAGCCGCACAGCGCCGAGATCAGGGTGCCCACGGCCGCGCCCAGCACCGCGTAGACGACGGTGTTGAGGATCCATCGGCCGAAGATGCCGCCGTTGAAGGTGAACAGGGTGTGCAGGTTGTCGAACAGCTGGAAGTTCGAGAACGTCAGGCCGTTGGTGGAGGCGAGATCGCCCTGCGGTTTGGTCGCCGCGACGATCAGGAAGTACAGCGGCAGCAGGAAGTAGATCGCCAGCACGAGCATCAGGGCCATGACGGCCGTACGGCTCGCCCCGCCTTCCCGGACAGGGGGTCGCTTGTTCACAGTCCCGCCCTCTTGGAGGTCAGTCGCATGAACCCGAAGCTCAACACGAACGTGATGACGGCGATGACCACCGAAATGGCCGCGGCCTGCTGGTAGTTGTTTCCGACGGCCACGGTGTACGCCAGCATGTTCGGGGTGAACGTGCTGGAGATGTTCGAGGAGATCTGGCGCAGCACGGCCGGCTCGGAGTACAGCTGAAGTGTGCCGATGATCGAGAACACCGTGGTCATGACGATGGACGGGGCGATGATCGGGACCTTGATGCGCCAGGCGATGGTCCAGTTTCCGGCCCCGTCGATCCTCGCCGCCTCGTAGAGCTCCTGCGGGATGGACTGCAGCGCCGAGAACATGATCAGCATGTTGTAGCCGGTCCACAGCCAGGTCGACACGTTCGCCGCCGACCACAGCACGGCACCCGGGCCGAGGAAGTCGGGATGCAGACCGATGGCGTTCAACAGGTCCACGACCGGGCTGAGTTGCGGCGAGTAGAGGTACGACCACATGATCGCGGCGATGACACCGGGCACCGCGTACGGCATGAACGCGGTGATGCGGAAGAACCCCTTGAGCTTCAGCAGCGGGGAGTCCAGCAGCAGTGCCATGACCAGCGCGGTGAACAGCATCACAGGCACCTGCACGACCCCGAACAGGCCGATACGGCCGATGCTGGACCAGAACTCCTGGTTCTGGAACACCTCCACGTACTGCTCGAAACCGCCGAACGTCGTGTACGAGGTGCCGTACTGCCCGCCGGAGCGGCGCACCACGCGGAAGCTCTGCCACAGCGCGTAGCCGATGGGCACCAGGTAGAACAGGACGAACGGCAGGAAGAAGGGCGTCAGGAACGCGGCGATGGTCCCGGCCCGGGGGCCGCCGACGTCCAGACGCGGACGGCGGCGGCGACCCCGGGGCGGTGGTGACACCGCGTCGGCCGGTCGGGTGGCGATGTCGGTCATGCTGCGGTCACTTGCCCGCCGTGGCCGGGATGGCCAGGTCCTTCATCGACTTCAGCGCGGCGGACTGGGCGGCCGCGAGCGCGTCGGTCAGCTTGCCGTCACCGGCGGCCGCCTTGGCCATCGCGTCCTGCAGCGCGAGGTTCACCGTCTTCTGGGTGGGGCCCCAGGCGAAGTCGGTGTCGACCTTCTTGGACGACTCGGCGAAGACGTCGAAGATCTTCTCGTTGTTGTAGTACGGCACGCCCTTGGACAGCGCCGGCAGCTCCAGTCCGTCGTTGGACGCCGGGTATAGGCCGCCCAGCTCGTTCGACATCGCGAGCGCCTCGGGGTCGGTGTTCAGCCACGTGTTGAACTCGGCCGCCTCGTAGAGGTGCTCGCCGCCCTTCATGAACGCGACGGTCGAGCCGCCCCAGTCGCCGGAGTTGCCATTGGGGCCCCAGGTCGGCAACGGCACGATCGACCACTTGCCGGCCTGGTCGGGCAGGTTGTCCCGGATGCCGCTGTAACCCCAGGCGGCACCGACCTGGGTGGCCATCTGGTCGTTCTGGTAGGCGGCGAACATCTGCGTCGACCCGTTGGCGATGTCGGTGCGCACGAGCTTGTCGTCGATCAGCTTCTGCCAGTAGTCGGCGACCTGCTTGCTCTTGTCCGACTCCACGGTGACGTGCCACTTGTCGTCGGAGTAGCTGTACATCGTCGCGTTGTTCTGCCAGAGGAGCCCGTTGAACCACTCGGCGTTGTTCGGGTCGAAGAACGTGATGGTGAGCTTCGGGTCCGCCTTGTGCAGCTTCGCCGCGGCGTCCGCGTACTCGTCCCAGGTCGTCGGGATCGGGACGTCGTACTTCTTGAAGATGTCGGTGCGCACGTACAGGGCCATCGGGCCCGTGTCCTGCGGCAGCGCGAACACCCCGGAATCGTTGAAGCTGGCCTGCGACCAGGTCCACGGAACGAACTTCGACTTGGCGTCGGCGGCCGTCTTGCAGGCCGAGGCGTCCACGAAGGCGTCCTGGGTGCGCAGCGTGGGCAGCTGGTCGTAGCCGACCTGGGCGAGGTCCGGCGCCTTACCGGCCTTCAGGGCGTTGCCGATCGCGCCGTACTGGTCGTTGGAGATGTTCTTCGACTCGACCTGGATGTCGGGGTGTTCCTTGTTCCACAGGTCGACGACCTTGTCCATGCCGTTGACGGTGTTCCAGTACTGGAGAGTGACCTTGCCCTTCGCGGGCTCACAGGAGGCGGCGGAGGCGGTGTCCGTCGAGTCGGACGACGAGCATCCGGCGAGAACCACCATGCCGGCGGTCGCGGCTGCGATGACGAGGCGGGTGCGGGTGACTGTGCGGCTCATATCTTCCGTTCCAGAGAGCGACTAGCGGCGAGGGCTAGGCGGGTCGACGTTGACACCTGAGGCGGATGCCTTCTGGTTGGAATCACGATGTGTGAGCGGTACCGTGAGCGCTCACGGGAGCGGTAACGGGAGCGGTAACGAGGGGTGGTGGTGGGAAGTGATTGGGAGTGTGCGCTTCGGCCCAGCCGGGTGTCAAGGAATCGTCGCGGCGTTCGGTGTCTGGGGCAGAATCGTCAAACGCTCACGACGGAGCGTGACTTCGGTCGAGGGCGTACTCGGTGTTCCCGTGGCGCGCACGCGCCGGCATCTACGCGGAGGTGAGTGATGGCGTCGTCGGGGACCGGTCCTCGCAGGGTGACGATCGACGATGTGGCCCGGACCGCCGGGGTGTCCCGGCAGACCGTGTCACGGGCGCTCAACGACAAGAGCGAGATCGGAGACGCCACCAAGCAGCGCGTCCTGGACGCGGCCACCGCCCTCGGATACCGGCCGAGCCGGTTCGCCCGGGGACTCGTCCGGCAGGACACGAACAGTGTCGGGCTCGTCATTCCCGATCTGCTCAACCCGTTCTTCACCGAAGTCGCCGCGGCCGCCCTGGACGCGGCGCGGGCGCGTGGCTGGCACGTCGTCGTGTACGACACCGGCGACCGCATGGAGGAGGAGCGGGGCACGCTGGAGGTGATCGCCTCGCAGGTGGACGCCGTCGTCGGGTACTTGAGCCACCCGGAGGAGGAGATCGCGAAGCTGACCCGCGGGCTCCCGGTGGTGCTCATCGACCGCGAGCACCACACCGAGCGGTTCAGCGCGATCCGGATCGACGGCGAGGAAGGCGTCCACGCCGCGATCCGGTATCTGGTCGAGTCGGGGCACCGGCGCATCGGCATGCTTGATCACGCGGGCCGGTCCGAGCCCAGCGTCCGGCACGAGTGGTTCGTCGGCGCGATGACCGCCTGCGGGCTGGACGCCGGATCGGTGAGCCGCGCGGACCAGAGCGTCGACGGCGGCGAGAACGCTCTGAACGAACTACTCGCCGCTCATCCCGACGTGACCGCCGTGTTCACCTTCAACGACATCATCGCCATCGGTGCGTTGCGTGCCGCACGAAGGCTCGGACGCGAGGTTCCGAAAGACCTTGCCGTGATCGGCTTCGACGGGCTCCGGCTCGGAGAGCTGGTGGAACCGCCCCTGACCACCGTGGCCCTGGACACGCCGTCGCTGGGTGCGCTGGCCGTGGATCAGGCGGCCCGGCTGCTGACCGGAAGCGGTTCGCTCAGCCCCGACGAACTGGTGGTCACGGCACAACTGCGACGGCGCGCATCGGCGTAGGCGGAAGCTGCCCGACGTCCAGGCAGACGCCGACGCTGTTCCAGTCCGCGCGCGGCGGCGCCGACCGGTTTCGACCGTGGCTGCACGGTCATGTTCGCGCTGATGCCGGCCGCAGCCGAGGGAGGTCCTCGCGGGGCCGACAGCGGTGGCCGAGGCGGAACTGCGCGCCCAACTGCGCAGCAGCGCGCGCTGCTGCACGCTCACGCTTCAGTCACTCCGAAGGGGCGTCCACCTGCTGACGCTTGTCGGGCGCCTCTTCGCAGACGATCTCGTCACGCGGGGTGTAGTGCGTGTGGAACGGTTCCCGCTTCACTTCCCGGCCGCCGTCGCGGAAGACGCGCTCCACGGTGACGTCGAAACCTTCGAGCGGGGTCTGCGGCACGCACTCCTTGTCGTTGCTCACCTTCCGGGCGGGCTGCTGCACATTGGTGCGCGGTCCCTTGACCGACGTGACCTCGTCGTACTTCTTCGTGCCGAGGAAGGTGACGGTCACCGAGGTGTCGGTGGACTCGGCCTTGATGTAGATGGCCCTGCCGGAGTCGTTGGTGAACCGCAGGTCGAGGCTGCCCCACGCGACCGTCGCCTCGCGGCCCTCGGGGTAGCGCTCGATGTAGAAGGAGTGGGCGCCGTGCTCGACGGGCTTGACGCCCGCGAAGAACATCGCGTTGTAGACGGTGGTGGCCACGGAGGAGACACCGCCGCCGGGTGCCTTGGTGTACAGGTCGTCGAAAATCATGATGCCCTCGACGAAGCCGTTGGCCTCGGTGCGCTCGCCGACGGTGCGGTTGAGGCTCCAGGTCTCGTTCGGCATGACGACGGAGCCGTTGATGAGTTCCGCGGCCCGGCCGATGTTGGTCGTGCGGTATGCGGCCGGTTCGAAGTTGACGGTGAAGGAGGACATCTTCTCGGTCAGCCCCAGGCGCGCCGCGTTCTCACGGGTCACCTCCGGCTGGATCTGCCGCGTGTCCACCACACCGGTGCGGGCAGCGCCCGACTTGGTGAGCAGGGGCAGAACGGCCTTGCCCAGGGCCTTGTCGGTGACCTGAACGCCGGGGCTGGCGTCGGCAGCCACCACGACCTTGTCGCCCGCCAGCCCCAGCCGGGCGTTGCGGGGCGTGGCGGGGAGGCTGTTCAGGGCGCCGGCCACCGTGGGCGTGGCCCGCAGGCCCTTGCTGTCGAGATTCGGCGTGAGCGTGCCGGAGTCGTCCGGCCGCATCGTCAGGTACTGGCCCAGCTCGGCCGGGGCGATCGTGAACCGCTTGTCGCGCGCCGTGAGCGTGACAGGTGCCGACATCGCCGGCCGCGCGAACTCGCGCACCGCCCGCCGTACCTCTTCCGCGCTGACCTTCGGCTTGGTCTCGCGGGCGGGCAGCACCGTGACCGAGTCCGCCGCGCCGCGCAGGAACGGAGCGCGCAGGGCGCCGATCGCGGCGTCCACGTCCAGCGCGTACCCGGTGCGTGGCGCGACCTGCTCGACGCGGCCGTCGTCGAAGGAGACGGCGCCGTCGCGGGCCTGCTGGTCGAGCGACCTCGCCAGCTTCCCGAGGGCGGCACGGGCCTTGTCGTCGTCGACCCGTACGACCGGCTCGACGTCACCGCCCGAGCGGAACAGTCCGCCGATCGCGCCGACGGGGTCAGCGCCGGTGGTCTCCGCCTGTTCGAGGGTTGCCTGGATGTCGAAGGTGAGTCCCGCCTGCCGCGGATCGATCGTGCCCTTGCGGTCGCCGACCTTCACCGCCAGCTTCCGCGGGCCAGTCGCCGCCAGGTGCTGCTCCAGCTTGGTGGTGGCTTCCGCGCGAGTGAGACCCCCGATGTCCACGCCGCGCACCGTCGTACCCGCCTCGATCTCACCGCCGGTGACCAGCAGCGCTGCGAGATACAGGCCGCCGACACCGACGGTCAGCGCACCGCTGGCCAGGGCGAAGGGCGGGAGCGCGGGTATTCGGGGGTGCATGGGTCTCCTGAACGATCGAGATGCCGTGCCTCTGTGCCACGACGCGATGTGCGAGAGCAGTCAGGCAGCTTACGCACAAGTGGGTGCTAATTGGTGTATCCCCGGTCACGTCGGGCATTGTGGATCACGGCCTGATCGATGAGCGCGACGGCCTCTTGATCAGGCGGCTGGCCCCAATCGATGAACTGCGCGCTAGTAGGGCTTGGTCAGGTGCGTATTGGTGCTGGTATGTCGCGGTGGCAGGTGGGGCAGGCGCCGGTCCAGAGGGCGAGGAGTGTCTGTAGCTCGCGGACGACTTGGTAGAGGCTCAGGCCGGCGCCGCGTCTTTTGGGGCCTGGGCCAGTCGTTGCAGGGTGCAGAAGGCGTGCGCGACGGAGACGAGGGTGACGTGGTGGTGCCAGCCGTTCCAGGTGCGGCCTTCGAAGTGGGCAAGTCCCAGGGCCTGCTTCATCTCCCGGTAGTCGTGCTCGATGCGCCAGCGGAGCTTGGCGAGGCGGACCAGTGTGGTCAGGGGCATGCCGGAGGGCAGGTCGGACAGCCAGTACTGCACCGGCTCGCTCTCACCGGCGGGCCATTCGGCCAGCAGCCAGCACACGGGCAGTTCCGGGCCGTCGGCGTGCTGGCGAACCTCGCGTCCGGCGGGCCGGATGCGCAGGGCCACGAAGCGGGAGTACATCCGCTTGCGGCCCGAGCGGCCGGTGCCGGGCCGGGAGCCCTCCCGCCACTGCACCGGCCGGGCCGCCTTCCGGCCCACCGCGATGACCAGCTCCTTCACCGAGCGCGGCTTGTCGGGATACTTCGCCACCGGCGGGCGTCCCGTCCCGGAGTACGGCTCGGCCACCACCACCGCGTCGGCGGGCTGGGCCGACAGCGTGGTGGAGATCCCCACCACGTAGTTCAGGCCGCGGGCCTGCAGTCCGTGCCGGAAGGCCGCGGCGTCGCCGTATCCGGCGTCCGCAACGGCCAGCGGCACCTCGATGCCCCAGGAGCGGGTCTCATCGAGCATGTCCAGGGCCAGCTGCCACTTCTCCACATGCCCGACATCGTTCGGGATACCGCACGCGGTGCGGCGGGCAACCTTGTCCGCATCGGCCTTCGGCGAGGCGGCATCCCAGGTCTCAGGCAGGAACAGCCGCCAGTTGACTGCCGCCGAGGCATGGTCGGACGCGAGGTGGAGGGAGACGCCGACCTGGCAGTTGGTGACCTTGCCCGCGGTGCCGGTGTACTGCCGCGACACACACGCCGAGGCACTCCCGTCTTTCAGGAACCCGGTGTCGTCGAAGACCAGGGCCTCGGGCCCGATCGCCTCCTCCATCCGCCAGGCGAGCTGGGCCCGGATGTGGGCCGGATCCCAGGGGCTGGTCGTGATGAAGTTGGCCAGTGCCTGCCGGTTGCCGTCCGCCCCGAGCCGGGCGGCCATCGGCTCGATGGACTTGCGCTGCCCGTCGGTCAGCAGACCCCGCAGATACACCTGCCCCCAGCGGCGCTGATCCTTGCGCGCGAACGGCTCGAACACCTCCGCCGCGAACGTCTCCAACTCACCACGCACCACAGCAATCTCGTCCGGAGTCACACACCCTCAACGCCGCACCCGTCCCGAAGGACACGCACCACCACAACCGACCTGACCAAGCCCTACTAGGCGACCACCTGGAAAACCAGGGTCGCTTCGGCACCAGTCACCCGGCACCGGCCACGACTCCGGCCGAAGCGGGACGGCCGTCTTCCTCGCCTGCGAGGCCGATGTGCAGCGCAGCTTGGCGGAGCGCGGTCAGGGCTGTCGGTGCGTCGAGGGGGCACCGGCGGCTCGGGCCCCTGCTTCGGCCTCGTCACCCAGCCGGTCGACGACGAGCATCGCGACGTCGTCCCCCAGGCTGCCCCCGGTGTGGCGGATGAGTTCCAGGTGCAGTTCTTCGAGGAACTCCGGCGGAGTGCAGGACATCCGCACCGATTCCGCGATTTCGGTCAGGGGGAAGAACCTGTTGTCGGCGTCGCGGGCTTCGTTCACGCCGTCCGTGTGCAGCAGCAGACGGTCACCGGGTTCAAAGGCGTAGCTCTCGGGTTCGGCAGGAGGAAGGGTGATGAAGTCCTCAAGGCCAAGGGGCGGCAGGGGGCAGGCGGGCACCAGTTCCTGAGCCCTGCCCCGGTGCAGTCGCAGCGGAGGCAGGTGGCCGCGGTTGACCACGTGGACCAAGTGAGTGTCCGGCACCTCGACCAACAGAGCGGTGACGAAGCTCTCCGCCAGGTCCTCGGCGCCGTCCTTGCGATCGCCGCCCTCCTGACCGGGTCCGGCGGAGTCCGCCACGGCGCCTTCCCGCCGCAGTGCCGCCGCGCAGTGGTTCATGACCTGCACGAGGTCGTCCTCGTAGTGCACGGCTTCGCGGAACGCGCCCAGCACCACTGCGGCCGCGCGCACGGCGGGCAGCCCCTTGCCCCGGACGTCCCCGACGATCATCCGGACGCCGTAGCGGGTCGGCACCGCGTCGTACAGGTCGCCGCCGATCCGCGCACCGGCCTCGGCCGCGAGGTACATGCTGGCTGCCCGCACGGGGCCCAGCCGGGCGGGTACGGGCCTCAGGATGACCTCCTGTGCCGCCACGGCGATCCGGCGAACCTGTTTGAACTCACTCTCCCTGCGCGTGCGCACGGCATTGCTCATGGTGATGCTCGCGACGGACACGACGAGCAGGCCCAGGATGTTGCTGTACGTCTGCCCGTCCTCCCAGGAGCGGTGGAGCGTGGCGCTTGTCACGGTGACGGCCAGGGCTCCGGCCGCCGCCGAAAGGGTGGCCAGGGGACCCAGCGTCAGCGCCGCGAGCGCCGGCATCGCTGTGAGGAGTGGGCCGGTGTACATGACGTGTGCGGGTGAGAGCTCGATCCCGAGCCCGACCAGGATGATCACGAAAGGCACACATTGCGCGAGCCCGCAGAGAAACCGGCTGTGACCGTCCGCTCCTGGTAGGTGAGCGCAGCGGAAGAGCGACCGCATGCGTACAGCCTGCCTCGCCGACCTCAGCGCTTCCACCTGTCGCGCTTGACCGGGGGGCTGCCGCAGCGGTTCGTGGTCCAGGAGGTGATGCGGCGAGGCACGGCTCTGCGGCCCCCATGGTTCGCCGGACATCGCCCCAGCAGGCGCCCGCACCCGGCGATCAGTACCGGAAAGCCGCCGCCAGACAAAGGGGAGGCGGGCCAGGGGAGGCCTCGCCCGCCACCGGCCCCCGAGAGGCATGAGACCGCGCGGCCTCCTCGCTCGCGTACAGAGCGCTCCAGGAGCACGGAGGCGCCGGCGCCTCACCCCCAAGCGAACACGGTCAAGGCCGGGTGGATCGCCGAGGTCCGTCCGTTCCACTGGGACACGCGGGCTATCGCCGACGCCTGCGCCGTGCCGACACCTCCAGACTGAGGCCGACGGTAAATCCGCTGGTCACAGCCACTCGCCGAGGATTGCCACCAGCACGGTTGCCTCGCATGGAACGGGGCCGGCTTGTCGTATCTCGTTGCAACGGCCTGGCGACGCTTGAGGCGGTTGATGCCGCACCCGACCGCGTGGCGCTGGCGGTGGTCGGTCTTGCCGAACTTCGGCGGCCGACCACCTCGGGAGCCGAGTTTCTGTCGGTTACGGACTCGGTCCGCCGGGACCGAAATGGTCGCCTCGATACCACGTCTTCGCAGGTAGGACCGGTGTACGGCGGGAGTCGTACGCCTTGTCGGCCCGTACCCGGTCCGGTCTCCTGCGGGGCCGATCAGACACGATCCGCGGCACCCGGATCGCGTCCAGATCTGACTCGAACTGCGGAGCGTCGCCTCGCTGTCCGGCCGTGATCAGCGCCGACAGAGGCTTCTGCCCCTGCCCGACGGCAAGGTGGATCTTGGTCGTCAGCCCGCCTCGGGAGCGTCCAAGGCCGTGGTCGGCCGGCTCGACGGTGATGCCGCCGGGCGGCTCCTTCTGCAGGGCCCCCTTCTCGCCGCCCCGCCCTCGTGCTGGTGGGCCCGGCAAACGGTGGAGTCGACGTTCACGTCCCAGGTGATCAGGCCCTTCGCATCCGCCTCGGCCTGGAGCCGGGTGATGACGATCCCCGCTCAGGTGCCATCTCGCTGCCAGCGGTGGAACAGCTCATGGACCCGGTCCCAGGGCCCGCAGTGTTCCCGCACCTCGCGCCAGGGGGCACCGGTCCGGGGCCGCCACCGTATGCCGCCTATCACCTACCGACGCGTCCACACCGACGGAGGGCCCGGCCCCGGCCGAGCAGCTCGAACAACGTGTCCGCGCCTCCGAGGACGAGGGCGGCTCGCTGGTGGCGCCTCCGTCGGCCGACCTGTCGGAGCAACCTCACCCCGCCCGGAGGGAATTGATGGGTGCATGACTGTTCCCGAGTGAACATCACGCCCTTTAAGGTCCGATGTGTGTGAAGCATGGGGGAGAAGAATCAGCTTTCCAGGCGCGGATCATGCACCTGGCGCGTGGATAGATCGGAGGGGTGGCGGGATGTGGAGATCGTTCTGGAAACTCGCAGCCGCATTACTCGTTGCTGCGGGGCTACTTGTGACTCCTGGCTATGAGGCAACGGCCCATGAGTCGGCGCCTCCGCGCCCCGCCGTGCGGGGCATACCCGGTGAAGTCGAGCTGAGCGCCGATGACGATGTCGCGGCTTGGCAGCGCCTGCAGTTCGGGCTGTTCATCCACTGGGGTCTGTACTCGGAACTCGGCGGGGTATGGCAGGGCCGGCCCGTCACATCGGGATACAGCGAGCAGATCCAGATGTGGGCGAACATCCCCGAGGCCCAGTACCTCGAGGTGGCCAAGCGCTTCCAGCCCGATCACTTCGACCCCGCGCAGATCTGCTCCCTGGCCAAGGCGGCCGGCATGCGCTACGTCGTGATCACCAGCAAACATCACGACGGCTTCTCCATGTTCAACACCCGGACCACGGAGTACGACGTCGTCGACGCCACCCCGTACGGCAAGGACCCCCTCAAGCAGCTCGCGGATGCCTGCCGGTCCCAGGGGCTGAAGTTCGGGGTCTATTTCTCCCTGGTGGACTGGCATCAGGGACACTCCTTCGACGGCGGTAACGAGAACCCGATCCCGCCATCCATGGAGCCGGTCATCAAGGCGCAGCTGCGCGAGCTGATGACGCACTACGGCGACATCGCCGAAGTGTGGTTCGACATGTCCGCGCCCACGTCGTCGCAGAGCGAGGACTTCGCGAACGTCGTGCGTGAACTGCAGCCTCACGCGGCGATCAACAGCCGGGTGTGGAACAACAAGGGCGACTTCCGCACGCTGGGGGACAACGAAGTCCCCTCCGTCCCTCTCGACGGGCCATGGCAGACTCCCGCCTCGATCTACCACGAGACCTGGGGATACCGCAGCTGGCAGAAACGCGATGATCTGCCCGGCAAGATCCGCGATCTCGTGACGGGACTGACCAGCGTGCGAGCGCGCGGCGGGAACTATCTGCTCAACATAGGCCCCCGCGGCGACGGTTCGGTCGTGGAATTCGAGGCCGATGTCCTGCGCGGCATCGGACGCTGGCTCAAGCAGCATCCCAAGGCTGTCCTGGGGGCGTCCGCCACGCGCTTCGGCGGTCAGCCGTGGGGCGAAGTCACGGTCAACGACCGAGATCTGTTCCTGCACGTCACCCGCTGGCCTGCGTCCGGTGAAATACGGCTGCCCGGCCTGGTGACCGGTGTACGGCAGGTGACGGAAGACGGCTCGGCGGAGCAACTCCAGTGGCGCCGGGACGGAGACGACCTGGTCGTCACCCTCCCCGAAACGCCACGGGACGACGTGCTCCCCGTCCTTCGCGTGGAACTGGAAGGACAGTTGCGGATCATTCCGCAGAGCACGCAGTCGCTGTCCGCCACCAGCCGTGCCGCAGTGGTGGATGCGAACGCTCTCACACACGGCTACAGCTATGCCGACGCGGGCAGGTACTCGCGCACGACACGCACGGTGGTGCGGCACACGGCGTACCTGACCACCGATCACTCCCGGGACGTCAAAATGGTCCTGCGTGGTACGGCTGAGCCGGACCGACTGTATCGGCTGACGGTGGGCCACCGGTCACGGCTGCTGACCGGTGCACAACTGACCCAGGAGGCGGTCGGCCCGTTCACGCTCCCGCGCGGCCGGGTGACCGAGGTATCGGTGACGCCGGCGCGGCCGCAACACGTCGGCGAGGACCTGGGGTTCACGCTGGACAACCTTCTGGTCGGTCCTTCGGATGCGGTCGTGGCGTGGGCGGAACTCCCCAACCAACTGGTTGTGGGATCCCGTGGGGAAGCCCGGGTCCATGTGTCCAACCTCAGCCGCCGCACGGTCGACGGCACCATGACGCTGAGGGTGCCCGCCGGGTGGGGCGACGTCGCCCCGGTCGCTTTCAGCAAACTCTCTCCAGGGGCAACGTCCACCGTCGTCGTTCCGCTCCGCGTCCCCCCGGACGCGTCACCGGGACGCCGTACTTTCCAGGCCGTGGCGACGGGCGGCAAGCACACCGTCAACCTGCAAGCCACTGCCGAAGTCGTACTCCCCAACGTGGCGCAGGGCAAAGCAGCCACGCAGTCCTCCACGGCGTGGGAGGGTGTTGCTGCCCGCGCCGTCGACGGGAACACGGGTGGCAGCTACTTCGGGGACAACTCCACGACACACACGGCAGAGCCGTCAACGGAAGCGTGGTGGCAAGTAGACCTCGGCCAGGGCTACGACCTGGACAGCATTGAGGTGTGGAACCGGTCCGACTGCTGTACCGAGCGTTTGTCGAACTACTGGGTGCTCGTGTCGCAGACACCGATCACGATGCACTCACTTCAGGAAGCGCGCGCCATGCCGGGAATCGTCGCCATACGCATGGGCGACCCCGCCGCGCGGCCCACGCACATTCCGCTCAGCGGGACTCATGGCCGCTACGTCCGTGTACAGCTTGAGTCCGCGACTGATCCACTGTCCTTGAGTGAATTCGTGGTTCGAGGACTGCCGAAGTGAACGTACTGTGCGTCCACTCGGGACAGACGGCATCCGCCTCGTAAGCCGGAATACCTTCAGGCCGGCGGTGCCGTTCTTCCTGCCCTGAGCAGCCGCGGGTGCCGGACGACCGGCAGGCACGGTGCGGGATCCTGTTCGTGCTCCGCACCGGCACCCAGTGCGAGTACCTCCCGAAGGAACTCGGCTTCGGTTCGGGGACGACCTGCTGGCGACGCCTGACGACCTGGAACGAGGCCGCGTGTGGGACGAGCTGCATGCGGTGCTGCTGAAGAAGCTGTGGGCAGCGAGGAAGCTGGACTGGTCTCGGGTGGTGATCGACTCCTCCCACGTGCGCCCCGCTCGACCGCGCACGGCCGGGCAGCAAACACCACGTCGTCACCGATGCTCAGGTGCTCGACAGTGAAACCCGCTCGACCTGCTTACCTCCGTGAAGAGATCCTTGGGCATGGAGTTCCTCTGTTACCACCGCGACCGGCCCGGCTCCCTGCCACTGCGCTACGAGCTGCTGGAAGAGCATTGGTCATATATGGACACGTACGCGAAGGAGATGATCGCCCGGGGCCCGACCTTCGCCGACGACGGCGACACACCCACCGGTAGCGTGCACATCGTCGACCTGCCCGATCCCGCCGCCGCCCGCACGTTCGCCTTCGACGAGCCGAACTACCAGGCCGGCGTATACCGGGATGTGCTGCTGCGACGTTGGCACAACACCCTGGGGCGCACCATGTGGGACTTGCCCGGCGGTCGGACCGGCGGCAACCGATACCTGGTGCTCGGCCTCGGCACGGGGCAGGCCGCCGACACCGCGGTGCCGCCCGACAGGGACGAGCTGATCGCCTACGGGCCGCTGCTGTCCGACAACGGCGCCACCTGGCTGGGCACCGCGGCGTTGGTCCGGGCGCCGGACCCCGACACGGCACGCGCCATCCTGACCCCAGACCGGTATGACGACATCGAGGTGCACAACTGGCAGTTCGGCGGGCGGCGGTGATGACCGAGGACGTCCAGGCCGGCGTCACATCCATGTCAGATCGTGCGCCAAGCCGACGTCGGCCCTGGTGGACGGCTGACGAAGCGCCGGCGACCCGTCTGAAGTCCTCCCACGGATAACACCTCAATATCTGCGGTAAGGGGAAGCGGTGCCCATCGTCGTGCAACTGCCCACCGGCAAGGCGTTGACCGTCCGCGCGGCGGCGGACGTGTTCCTCGACTCACTCGGAAACCCGAACGCGGTCTGCGACTACGTGATTGGCGAGGCTCTGAAACTGCTGTGGGGCAGCGCGGCGGTGAACCCGTGGAACTCCCGCCGGGCGGGGTGCTGTCCTGGCTCGGTTGATGCCGGGAGCGCGGTTACGAGGGGCCGACGGTCCCGTCCCGGGCGAAGCGGCTGGCGGTAGCGGACTCCGAGCCCCCGGCCCGCTGGTAGATGGCCGTCGACCGGCTGGTTGCTCGGTGCGAGGTACGCCCGCGGGAGAAGACACTGTGGCGGATGCTGTACGAGCCCGCCGGCCGTGCGGAGGAGATCCTCGGCGTGAACATCGAGGACCTGGACTTCGCCGGGCGTCGCTGCCTGGTCCAGGCGAAGGGTGCACGGAGCAAGGCTCGCAGTCGGGCTAGGCGCGCGAGGACTTCGTGCTGGAGACGCCGTACTGGAACGCCGGCACCGCACGGTCCCTGCCTCGGCTGCTGCAGGGCCGCTCCCGCGGGCCGGTGTTCGTCACCCACGGCCGCCCCGGGGCCGGGCGGCAGGCCCTGATCGCGACGCTGCTATGAGGCGGCGCCGGCCCACAGGTCGGTGCTGTGGGCCCCGATGAGAGCGCTGACGTGGGTGAGTACATCATTGACCGGCAGCGGGGCCAGTCGGCGTCCGTCACGCAAGCGCAGTGCGACGTGCTCGTCAGCGGCCTCCTTGGCGCCGATGACGGCTTGGTAGGGAACCAGGCGGGCCTCTCGGATACGGGCACCCAGGCTGCCGCGTTCCGGTCCCGCGATCTCGGCACGCAGTCCGAGACGGGTGCAGCGTTGGGCGAGGGCTGCGGCGTTCGGCAGTTCGGTGTCGGAGATCGGGAGAACGACCAGCTGAGTCGGGGCGAGCCAGGCGGGAAAGGCACCGCCGTGCTGTTCGATGAGATGGGCGACGGCACGTTCCACGCTGCCGATGATGCTGCGGTGGACCATGACCGGGCGGTGTTTGGCGCCGTCCGCGCCGATGTAGTGCAGGTCGAACTGGTCGGGCTGGTGGAAGTCGACCTGCACGGTGGACAGGGTGGACTCCCGGCCGGCGCCGCCGGTGACCTGGACATCGATCTTGGGGCCGTAGAACGCGGCCTCGCCCTCGGCCGCCTCGTAGGGCAGGCCGGAGCGGTCGAGGACGTCGGTCAGCAGGGCGGCGGATCGCTGCCACTTCTCGGGTGCGGCAACGTACTTGCCACCGGAACCCGGGAGGGAGAGCCGGTAACGGGTCGGGGTGATGCCGAGGGCCTCGTACGCCTGGCGGATCATCTCCAGCGCCGCCTGCGCTTCCTCGGTGACCTGGTCCAGGGTGCAGAAGATGTGCGCGTCGTTGAGTTGGATGGCCCGCACCCGGGTCAGTCCGCCGACCACGCCCGAGAGTTCGGAGCGGTACATGCCGCCCAGTTCGGCCATCCGCAGGGGCAGTTCGCGGTAGCTGTGGGAGCGGGAGCGGTAGATCACCGCGTGATGGGGGCACAGGCTCGGCCGCAGGACGACCTGCTCGCCGCCGAGTTCCATCGGGGGGAACATGTCGTCGCTGTAGTGCGCCCAGTGCCCGGAGATCTCGTACAGCTCCCGCTTGCCGAGTACCGGTGAGTACACGTGGCGGTACCCCGCTCGCCGCTCGGCGGCACGGATGTACTCCTCCAGGGTGTGCCGTACGGTGGCGCCGTCGGGCAGCCAGTACGGCAGGCCTGCGCCGATGAGCGGGTCGGTGTCGAACAGGCCCAGTTCACGGCCGAGCTTGCGGTGGTCATGCATGGCGGTCTCCTCGCGGACATCGGGCGAGTGACCGCAAGGCGAAGCCCCGGGGCACTCGCCCCGGGGCTTCGACTAAGACATCTGTCAGCGCGCCGGGACACTCTCCGGCGTCGTCGTCATAGCAGCGCGCTTCATGTCGGTGACGTTAGCAGGACGTAGCGATGTCCACACGGCTATTCCTCATAGGGAACGTAGCTGGACAGCCGTAACGAGAAACGTCGCAACCTATCTTGCTCTGCACATCGCGCGCCGCTCGACGTACGGCCGCCCGCGAACGTCCCCCGACGGCAGGGCGAGGACATCGCACACGACGAGCAAGGCGGGGTTGCTGCTCCGCCAGCCGCCGCGCCCGTGCCGGCGACGACGCTGCCCGGGACTGCGCCGCCCCGAAGCTGATCCGTCCGTCCACGACGATCACAGCCTCACCGTCCAGCGCCACACCCCAGCTGCGGGTGCTGTCCGGCGGCCTGTTCACCGGCTCGCGCGCACTGCCGGTGTCGGCCTACCCGCACATCCCGGGCGCCAACGAGCGCATCGCCCAGCTGACCGGCGTCACCTTCGGCGACGGCTACCGTGCCGCGCTGGCGGACGGCACGGTCGTAATGGACGCCGCGGATGCCGCCACGGGCCTGGTCGCCCTGCGCAGCCGGCCGGGCGCGAACGCCCTGGATGCCGCCGCCGCGATGCAGCGTGCCTGGTACGTCGACGGCCGCAGCCTCTCCGACGCCTCGGTCCACCGGGACATAGCTGCCGAGCTGGGACTGGACGCCGACGCGCTCACGGTTGTCGATCTTGACGCCCTTGTCGGTCACCATCAGCCGTTTGAACGGCAGCAGCTTGCGGTTTTGGTGGGGAGTCAGCGGCATCGGCACGTGGCCCCTCGGCGGCCACCAGCGTCGCGTACATCCGGTTCGGGCTGATCGTCAGGCCCGGCAGGGACGGGCGGCGCAGCCCGGCGTGCGGTTTTTGTTGCCGGTCCTGGACGATCCATTCATCGAGCAGGTCCTGCAGCCGATTCAGGCTCCACAGTGGCCCGTCTGCGCCGTGCTTGCCGCGCCGCTTCAGGTCATGAAGGTGCTCTCGATGATGGCCTTGTCGGTGGCGGTGCGCTCCATGGCCGGGGCGGCCGTTGATGCCCAGCATCCGGCACACGTCGTCGAAGTGCTCGCTGTTGAAGACCTTGCCGTGGTCTACGACGCCCATCCGCGGGCGGATCACCGGCCGTGCGGACGCGCCGAACATACGCGGATCACAGGCCACCGGATCGGTATAGGGGCATCTCGGAGTGCTCCGCCGGCGCCGGCGGCGACCAGCCTGGTCGGCCCAGCATCGGAGCCAGGGCCTGCGCCGGCATCAGCACCGCGTCGAAGGAACGGGTGGCGCGCCCGCCCAGCCGCCGCCCCCGCGGGCCGCGGCCCGGCACCTTCGGCACGATCATCGCGCCGAGAAGTCGATCTGCACCTGCTCACCCAGCCGCAGCGCGTTCATCGGCGTGTACGGGGGCACCGCCCCGTTGGCGGCGTCCATCCGCCGCTGGGTGGGCCACCGCAGCGACTCCACCTTGATGCCCAGCCGGTCCAGCAGCCGGTAGAAGGTGGCCTGGCAGATCATCAAGTCGTCGTACTCCCAGGGACGTTCCCGCCTCACGGCAGCCTGCAGCCGCTCATACAGCCGGCTGCCGTCCCCGTCGGACTCTGCCTTCTGCGCCTCTCGCCGATCAGGCCGCAAACGCCGGCGCGCGACAAGGATCAAGAGCACGCTACCGTCGCCCAGCTTGCCGAGCAGGCAAAGGAAGCGGGGCCGCAGGCCGCCAAGGAGACGGAGTCCGCCAAGGCGGAGTCCGCTAAGGTTCCCCGGCAGCAAGTCCCGGAACAACGCCCTGCGGCACTTCATCTGGCAGGCCGCGCTGACCTACTTCTTCGGCTGGCGTGCCGCCAAGCGGCTCGGTGACGCCCACGAGTACGGGCAGACAAGCCCCGATTCCCGGAAGGACCAGTACAACAACCGGTGGCAACCGTGTGCCAGGGCTGGTCCCCTCGAGGGCCGGTCCCGGCACCGCCGTAGCCCTCTCTCCTCGCTCAGGCTGCTATTGCCCCCCACCAGACCGTGCAGCCCGCCCACCCACGACCCTCGGAGACCCCATGCAACCCCGGACGCACACCCGGGCGCTCGCCCTGGCCGGCGCACTGCTCCTGGCCACCGCACTGCTCGCCGCCGGCTTGACCGGTTGCTCGGCGCTCTCCCCGTTCAACACCTGCGACGACACGGCGACTCGCGTGGAGGAACTGCGATCCCAGCCGATCCTGCAGTCCGCCCCGGCGGGGGCGATCGTGCCGAAGGACCTGGCTTCGGTGCGCGCGGGCTGCCTCGACGACAGCGGCGACGCCTGGCTGTACGCCGAACGCATCTACGCCTTCCCCGGCTCCCGGCAGGAGGTCGTCGACTTCTACCGCACTACAGCCAAGGCGGACAGCTGGCGAGTGCAGTCCGACCCTGTAGACCTGAGCACCCCCGAGACAGTAGCGGGACTGTGCTTCACCAAAGGCGGGGACGGCAACGCCCTCCTGCTGACCGTGCAGTTCACCACAGCCGGCGAGCTGAAATTTGAGCACGGCTACGAGGCCGGGCCGGAGTTCGACTCGGGCTCCGGATTCGAGATAGAGGTCGGCTCCGAGACGGACGGGGCGAAGACCGGCTGCTTCGACTGACACCCACGAACTGGAAGCCCGTGGTGTCGTCGGAGCGTTTGACGATGTCGAGGTGAGCTGCAGGTTCTCGGCCCGCCCCGTCGACGAGCCGACCCGCATAGCCGCCGTCCGCCCAGACGAGACGGACGGAGAAGTGCCGCTTACGCAGCTGTTCCAGCAGCGGTACTGCGGCGTCGCGGTCCTGCACACCTGCCGCGGTCACCGCGACGGCCAGGAGCAGGCGGAGGCAGTCGACCACCAGATGCCGCTTGCGCCCCGAGACCTTCTTCCCGCCGTCCCAGCCGGACGTCTCTGCGGGGATGGTCACTGCCGCCCGCAGGGACTGCGACTCTACGATCGCCGCACGGGTCCGGTGAGCGGCCCTCTTGTCCCGGACCGGTCACGCAGCCGGTCGTGCAGCTCCGCAAGCAGACCCCTCACCTGCCGGCGGCGGGCGAAGGCGTGCATGCGCCGATACGGTGGGCAAGCCCGTGGGCAGGTTGGCCCACTTCACTCCGTTGTCGACGACGTGGCGGACCGTGTCGAGCATCACGCGGTGGCAGTAGCTCTCGGGGCGGCCGCCCCGCCCCTCCAGCCAGGCCGGGATCGACAGCGATGCCCTAACGACCTGCCACTGCGTCTCCGTCGTATCCGAGCCATAGCACGGGAGACGCTGCGGACCATCCACCGCCTTGCCTACCCTGTGTCCGAAGCAGTCACCACAGGTGACGACGTGGCGCGCTCCGGCACCTGCACGACGAACGTCGTGCGGGAACAGCTCCTGCGGTCGCAGAAGGGCGGAGTGGGGTCGGCGTTCTGGTCGTGCAGGACCTCGCCCATACGGCGATCGTCAGCGACGTTCGTTGACACGCCGGGGTCATAGCCGCGGCGGGGAGCACGTGCGCTGGTGCTGGTCCGTGTCCTCGACCGGGGGTCCATCCGCGCTTGCGCGGGGAGCAGCCGACCGATATCCCGGCCGGCACCAACCCCCAGTGGCTGCAAGCGCAGCCCGCGGTCTACCAGTGCGAGTGCATCGACCAGGGACCATCCCCGCGGGTGGGCATCCCCGGACGGCCCGCTGGTGCCGCCTGTGGTTCGAGTACCCCGGTCAGCCGCCGGGGTGCACGCCACGGAAGGGGGCATGGCATCCGGCTTGCGCTTTCGCATGATCCGGACCACGCCGCGCGGAGCATACGCGGGCTACCCTGGAAAGAGGCTTTTCAACGCTCGCCGGGTGACCCCTACTGGGCCGTTCTGGAAGAGGGAGCGCCATGACGGGAGCGTACGAGGCCGCCGGGCGCGTGATCGCCGGGCGCTACCAGCTCCTACGTCGGCTCGGCGCCGGCGGCAGGGGACGAGTGTGGCAGGCGTATGACCAGCGACTGGCGTGCGAGGTCGCGCTCAAGGAGATCGTCCTGCCGCCGGACATCCCAGAAGAAGAAGTGAGCGCCCGGATCAAGAGGGCCCGCGGCGAAGCGCAGCACGCTGCACGGCTGCGCAACCACCCCCATGTGGTCACGGTGTACGACATCGTGGAGGCCGACGGTCTGCCGTGGATCGTCATGGAATTCGTCCCCGGCGCCATGGACCTGAACGCGGTGGTGCGCGAGCGGGGGCCGCTGCCGCCCGCCGACGTCGCCCGGATCGGGCTGGCGGTCCTCGACGCCCTGCAGGAGGGGCACCGGCTCGGCATCCTGCACCGGGACGTCAAACCGGCCAACGTCCTGCTGACCCACCCCGGCCCGCAGCCCTCCCACTCTACGGAGGGCGGCCAGGTGCTGCTGATCGACTACGGCATCTCGCTGGAGCCGAGCTCCGGAGAGACCCGCCTGACCGCCACCTTGGATCTCATCGGGACCCCGGGCTTCATGGCCCCGGAACGGGCCCATGGCGAACCCACCCCGGCCGGCGACCTGTTCTCACTCGGTGCCACCCTGTACTTCGCGCTCGAGGGGACCGGCCCCTTCGACCGCGACTCCGCCATCACCACCCTGAGCGCCGTGCTGTCCGAGTTCCCCCTCCCGCCGCGCCGGGCGGCGGAGCTGACCCCCGTCCTCCTCGGGCTGCTGGCCAAGGACCCGGAGCAGCGGATGAGCGGCGACGAGGCCGCCCGGCGGCTCATCCCCATCGCCGCCCAGCCCCACCCATCCCCTTCGCAGTCACCGGCTCTTCCCCCGGTCATACCGTCGCCCGAGCCGGAGCAACCGACCGGCCGGAAGCCGCCGTGCTCCCCGGAGCCAACCGCGCCGACCGAGATCCTGCCGCCGGCCGAGCCGCGGGAACCGTCCGGCCCGCCCCCGGAATCGCCGCCGCCCAAAGGTGACGAGGCCCGGCCGCGGCCCCGCCTGCCGCGATCCAGGCACCGACGGGCCAGGCTCATTGCGGGGGTGGTGGCGGTGGCGCTGGCCGCTGGGGGTGTCGGCATCTACCTGGCGCAGTCCAGCCCCTCTGGTCCTGAACCAGCACCCTCGATCCCGGTCGGCGACTCCCCGCAGGGGGTGGCGATGTCCCTGGATGGGCGCCGGGGCTACGTGGCCAACTTGGGCTCGGGATCGGTGTCGGTGATCGACACCCTCACGAACCGCACCGAGGACCACCCCATCCGCGTCGGCAAAAACCCTCGGGACGTGGCAGTGTCACCGGACAAGCGCCAGGTCTACGTGACCAACTACGGCTCGGACTCGGTGTCGGTGATCGACACCCTCACGAACCGCGTGGACCGCACCATCCCCGTCGGCTCCACCCCGGCGGGGGTGACGGTGTCCCGGGACGGGCGCTGGGTCTACGTGACCTTGAGCCGCTCGGGCTCGGTGCCGGGCTCGGTGTCGGTGATCGACACCACGACGAACCGTGTGGACCGCAGCATCCCCGTCGGTAAAGACCCGCAGGGGGTCGCGGTGGCCCCGGACAAGCGCCGGGTCTACGTGACCAACTTCGGCTCGGACTCGGTGTCGGTGATCGACACCGCGACGAATCGCGTGGACCGCACCATCCCCGTGGGCAAGGTCCCGGTGGGGGTAGCGGTGTCCCCGGATGAGCGCCGGGTCTACGTGACCAACCTCTACTCGGACTCGGTGTCGGTGATCGACACCGCGACGAACCGTGTGGACCGCACCATCCCTGTCGGCCGCGGCCCGCGGGGTGTGGCGGTGTCGCCGGACAGGCGCTGGGTCTACGTGGCCAACAACTACGAAGGCTCGGTGTCGGTGATCGACACCGCGACGAACCGTGTGGACCGCACCTTCGCCGTGGGCCGCGGCCCGCTGGGGGTAGCGGTGTCGCCGGACAGCAATCGGCGCCAGGTCTACGTGTCCAACTTCGTCTCGGACTCGGTGTCGGTGATCCCGTTCGGGAAGGCGTCTGACAGCTCAGGACTGGGCCCGGCCGATTCCGCGGGACCAGCAGTATGGGCCGTCCGCCCGGAAAGGAAACGTCTCCCTCAGAAGCGCGCATGACCCACGTAGGCGTTGGCGCGATCTTTGACCGGTGGCCTGCTCGGCGGCGGTCCCAGACGGCGTTCGGCCGGATGCAGGCCGAGGCGGTGATGGCCTGAGTAGTTCGCTGTTCGCGGGCAGGGGCCGGTGTTCGGCGATGTCGGTATGCAAGAGGTGCGCCAGGACCTTGGCGTCCAGGCGGTCGGACGTTCTTGCGGCTCAGTGATCAAACCTTGGGCGGCACCTCTCGTGACAGTGTGAGAGCACTGGTCGGACCACACCAGGCCTGGTGAAAATGGTTGCCGCACGTCACGGCGGGGTGCAGCCCGGCGGATCCCAGACGAGCATGCCGTCCTCGATGTGGTTGCCCGTACAGGGCTCGTGTGGTGCCGCGTTCGACGGTTCCGGCGTGGCCTTCGTTGTCCGAGGCACTGCCTCGGCGCTTGCCACCCCCACCGTTCCGGCGAGCAGCGCAGCCGCGCAAGACGCGCCGACGAGATGCCGGAGGCGCCGCCAGGCGTTTGTCTCCATGATGATCTCCTGGGGGTGGATGGGCTGCTTACCGACCAGCGTGGGAGGTCGGCGATGATGGCGTCAACGCCCATAGAGGACCTGTCACGATATTGGGACATTCCAAGACATTGGTGACTTTCCATAGATCTTGCCCGTCGCCTTGGAGGCCCCTCCCAGCCCGGTCGCCGACCGCGTGCAGCAGTCGATGGCGGAGCTTCTTCGGCTCGGCAGTGGCCAGTTCTCCCTTCAGCAGCAGGACACGCATCCAGGCCGGCAGGTCGATCGCCGCGAGGCTGTGTTCGAGCCATGCGGCGGTTGCACCGCCCGCTGACCCCGCTCCCCGCATTCCCTCACCTCGGGAGCCGCATTTCGCCGGGCCCCACCATCCCCGCGGGTGCGGGAGTAGGTCCGGGTTGCGGTCTGAGAAGTGGTGTACGGGCACCTACCTGATCCGGGTGTTTGTCCTGGCGTCGGAGTGAGTGTCCGGATACAAGAACGGCCACCGGCTGATCTTCGAGATGCCCAGGCTCGAAGGAGATCAGCACGATGACGGCATCAGACCGTCTGCCCCTGCACGCCCTCACGGAAGACAACCTCGCCGGGGCGAGTTCCGATTTGCTGCGCGCGATGGTCAAGACGTTCGCCGACGCGCTCATGTCCGCGGGCCGACGCCCTCCGCAAGTCCGAATACGGGCAGGTCGGTGACGAGAGGGTCAACCACCGCAACGGCTATCGCAAAACGAGATCACCGAGTGGCCGTCGATACACCACACCAGCGGACGTGACCGGGGATGGGGCTCGTCGTCCTTGGCTGCCAGTGCAGACAGGAGGAGTCGGAGACGCTCCTTGAGCTGGATGGGTTCTGTGTGGGTTCGGGCGAGCTTGCCGGTGAGCCGCTGACTGAGGTCCCGCAGCCGTGCGATGCGGGCCTCGCGCGGATCGGGCCGCTGGCCCGCTGCCCAGGCGGCTGCCCGTCGCTTCTCGAAGTCTTGGGAATGTCCCGGAATCGGCTGGTAATCGTTAACCGATCGCTGGATCCGGTGAAGACTTTCAACGATGTCGAACAGCCCGCCATTGCCAACTCTGCGACGACTGAAAAGCCGCTTGATGAATGGGCTACGAATGACTGATACGGCAGGAGAACGCCCACAAGGCACCTGTATCGAAACGGCGCCAAAAGTATCCAGCTTGGCCGCTTGATCCTTATTTGGGTTCGTGGGCGAGAGTCGAGCGCCCATAAGGAAGCCGCAGTTTCTGCAGCAGTTGGCGGCCTGAGGCGTAGGTCGGCCGCCTCGCTCCGGGTCTGCAGTGCAGCAGGGGACTACCGAGTTCCCTGGCTCGTCGGGGCCGACGTAGAGGGGGCCACGGGGCGGGCGGCGTCGGCGCGTTGAAGGCGCGAGGGACACGGAAGACGCGGAGACGGCGGTGGTGAGGGCGAAGACGCATGCGCGTGAGCCCTGTCTCACCGGTGCAGTGGCCCTTGGCTATGCAACGAGTTGCATAGCAGGATCGAGTGATGGCGCTCGAGCACGCGATCCTCGTCTCCCTGCTGGAGAAGCCGGGTTCCGGCTATGAGCTGGCCCGGCGGTTCGAACGGTCCATCGGCTACTTCTGGACCGCCACGCACCAGCAGATCTACCGCGTTCTCAAGCGCATGGAGAGCGATGGCCTGCTCTCCGTCCGCTCGTTGCCGCAGCAGAGTCGGCCGGACAAGAAGGAGTACTCCGTCGTGGGCGCCGGCCGCGCCGCCCTCTCCCAGTGGCTGCACGAACCGATCGAACCCGAGAGCATCCGGCACGACCTCGCGGTGAAGATCCGCGGCGCGGCCTTCGACGACCCGTCCGTGCTGGTCCGTGAGGTCGAACGGCATCGCCAGGTGCACAGCGACCGGCTCGCGCACTATCTCGCCGGGGAGCTGCGTGACTTCACCGGCCCGACGGCCCCCACCCTGCTCGACGCGGGTCAGGAGCTGCAGCATGTTGTGTTGCGCGGTGGCATCGCGTACGAGCGGATGACGATCGCCTGGCTCGACGACGTGCTCGCCACCCTCAGTTGGCTCGGCAGCCCACACCCGCATGGCTGAACTGCCGGTCAACCCAGCCCGGCTCCGCGACCTTCGTTCCCGCACCGTTCACCCTCAACCCTCGTAAGGCGGACCCCCATGGCCGACCCCCTCCTCTTCAACCCACGCACGTACGACCCGGCGCAGTTCGACCCCGAGACCCGCAGGTTGCTGCGTGCCACCGTCGACTGGTTCGAGGACCGCGGCAAGCGCAGGCTCATCGAGGACTACCGCTCCCGCGCCTGGCTGGCCGACTTCCTCGCCTTCGCCGCCAAGGAGGGGCTGTTCGCCACCTTCCTCACTCCGGCGTCCGCCGCCGGCCACAAGGACCAGCGCTGGGACACGGCCCGGATCGCCGCCCTCAACGAGATCTTCGGGTTCTACGGTCTCGACTACTGGTACGCGTGGCAGGTGACCATCCTCGGTCTCGGACCGGTCTGGCAGAGCGACAACGCCGAGGCCCGCACCCGCGCCGCGGAACTCCTCACCCAGGGCGAGGTGTTCGCCTTCGGCCTCTCCGAGAAGACCCACGGCGCCGACATCTACTCCACCGACATGCTGCTGGCGCCGGACGGCAACGGCGGCTTCAGGGCGTCGGGTTCCAAGTACTACATCGGCAACGGCAACGCCGCCGGGCTCGTCTCGGTCTTCGGCCGACGCACCGACATCGAGGGCCCCGACGGCTACGTCTTCTTCGCAGCCGACAGCCGTCACCCGGCCTATCACCTCGTGAAGAACGTCGTCGACTCCTCCAAGTACGTCAGCGAGTTCCGCCTCGAGGACTACCCGGTCGGCCCGGACGACGTCCTGCACACCGGCCGCGCGGCCTTCGACGCCGCCCTCAACACCGTCAACGTCGGCAAGTTCAACCTCTGCACCGCCTCCATCGGCATCTGCGAGCACGCGATGTACGAGGCGGTCACCCACGCGCACAACCGCATCCTGTACGGCCGCCCCGTCACCGCCTTCCCGCACGTACGCCGCGAGCTGGCCGACGCGTACGTCCGCCTCGTCGGCATGAAGCTGTTCAGCGACCGCGCCGTCGACTACTTCCGCTCCGCCTCGCCGGACGACCGCCGCTACCTGCTCTTCAACCCGATGACGAAGATGAAGGTGACCACCGAGGGCGAGAAGGTCATCGACCTGATGTGGGACGTGATCGCCGCCAAGGGCTTCGAGAAGGACACCTACTTCGCCCAGGCCGCCGTCGAGATCCGGGGGCTGCCCAAGCTCGAGGGCACGGTCCACGTCAACCTCGCGCTGATCCTCAAGTTCATGCGCAACCACCTGCTGAATCCGGCGGAGTTCGCCGACGTGCCGACCCGCCTCGACGCGGCCGACGACACGTTCCTCTTCGAGCAGGGACCGGCCCGTGGCCTCGGCTCCGTGCGCTTCCACGACTGGCGCCCCGCCTACGACGGATACGCCGGGGTGCCGAACGTCGCCCGCTTCAGGGAGCAGGCCGACGCCCTGTGCGAGTTCGTCGCCACCGCGGCCCCCGACGAGGAGCAGAGCCGCGACCTCGATCTCCTGCTCGCCGTCGGCCAGCTGTTCGCGCTGGTGGTGCACGGCCAGCTGATCCTGGAGCAGGCCCGCCTGACGGACCTCGACGAGGACGTGCTCGACGAGCTGTTCTCCGTCCTCGTCCGCGACTTCTCCGCCTTCGCCGTCGAACTGCACGGGAAGGACTCCGCCACCGCGGATCAGCAACGCTGGGCGCTCGGTGCGGTCCGGCGTCCCGTCGTCGACGCAGCGCGTTCGCAGCGCGTATGGGAGCGTGTCGAGGCCTTGTCTGGGGCCTACGAGATGGCGCCCTGACAGCGCGCACAGGGGCTCGTCGACACACACGTGACGGTCATGGTCTCCCGGAGCAGTGACGCCCCTACCGTGGCCGTCCGCGCGTTCTGCCGCGCGGAGGCCCCGGTACATGGTGCCGACTTCGCCACGTACCCACCATAGCCACCGCAACGACGGGAATGCTGCGGTGGAATCCGTCGGTCCGTCGCCACTCCGTTCGTGGCCGTGACGGCCGCGGGGGAGTGGTCGCAGAAGCCCGGCGGCGACGGGCGCCTCGAAGACCCCGGGGCCCGCCCTGCGTGCGGCACCGGCTCCCTCACGGGTCAGCCCCGGCCCGGTAGCAATCCGTTGTGAGTTCCCGCGGTCTGCTCGCCCTCGTGCGGCGGGAACTGGTGCTCGGCGCGCGGGACGAAGTAATCGGCATCCTTTGGCCGCTGGGCCCCCGGGCGTGGACGCGGTGCCGGCTCGAGATGGGGAATGTGCTTGGAGCAGTGCACGTACGCCTCCTCCACCGTGATGTGCACCCAGAATTCGGGCCTGCGTCCTGGAGCGGTGTCGACAGGAAGGCCGGGGTAGGCCCGCCGCTGCTCCTCGTCCCGGTGGAGCCGAGCTCCGCCGTTGACGTGCAGCCCGATGTGATCATGGGCGAAGTCAACGAAGAGCAGGCCTATATGGGGGTTCTCGGTGATGTTTCCAGCGCTGGCGAGGACACCGTTCCCACGGTACTCAGGGTAGGTGAGGGTGCTGTCGTCCAGCACGGTGACGAATCCCGGCGGACCGGCACGGAATGTGACGTCACAGGCTCCGCCGGCGTCCGACGTGGACAGGAACGCCATGGTTTGCCGCCCTATGAAGTCCACCATCCGCGGGGTCAGACGGGGCCGCACTTGGCGGTCGTAGAAGGTGGCTGCCTGGTCCACCGTACCGAGAAGGTGTTGCAGGCGGCGCTCGCCGGGGGAGCCGGTGGACTCGTGTGTGTGGTTCACGGAACGCGCTGCCTTCCTATGGCCTTGTGCTGGGCGTGGGGAGCGACGGCACTCTAACGTTCGATGGAGCACAGTGTCGTGGTCGGTACAGATGAGCGACTCGTGATCTCTTCACGGCCATGCGCAGCGACAGAGTGCGACGGACAATCGTGCGGACCGAACGCCAGGACGGGACGGCAACTGCCACGAGCACACCGGCAGCGACATCAACTGCCCCAGGCTGCTGACCGATACGGCCCGCAGACCCGTGCGGTGCCGATGAGGGGTCCGCGAGCCAGCTGCATGTCCACCGGGCCCGCGTCCGGACCGCCGCCGAGCGCCGCGGCGGCGACGAGGTGGCCCCCGCGCCCGTCGACCAGCGCCTCCAGTCCTAGGGGCCGGGCAGCAGCAAGTCACCCCGACGTCTACGCCGCCGGTGAGTGTGCGTACGCGATCGGTGAGAACGGCCGGCCCTGGCAGTCATGCGCCGGCCGCGGGCCGATTCCCGGTCCGTACTCGATGCTGAGCCTGGGCGCGGCGGGGGCTGGGGTGCAGGACACTGACGGGTTTACGGCGGTGGCCGATGCGACGCGGGAGACGTTTTATCGAAAACTGCGGCCGATCAGTGAGGAATTCGTGCCGGGCGCCCGCGCCCGCGCCTGCGGCCTCGGCGAGGAGGTGAGCTGTACTGAGATTTGTGGAGTCCCTGATGCCAGGGTTACGGTCCTGGCGAAGGAGATCCACCAGCACCATGGCAGCACCCCGTAAATATCCGGACGAACTGCGCGAGCGCGCGATTCGCGAGGTCCGCACCACCGGCCGCCCGATCGCGCACGTCGCGAAGGACCTCGGCATCCACAAGGAAGCCCTGCGAGGCTGGGTCCGCCAGGCCGAGGCCGACCGCGGCGAGCGGGACGACCGGCTCACCACCGCCGAGCTGGACGAGTTGAAGCAACTCCGGAAAGAGGTAGCGGAGTTGCGGCGGGCGAACGAGATCTTGAAAGCCGCCTCGGTGTTTTTTGCCCAGGAGATCGACCGTCCCCGGACGAGGCCGAGCAGGTGATCGACCACCTGCGCGAGAGGGGCCTTGGGGTCGATCCCGTCTGCCGGGTGCTGGAGCTGTCGCCGTCGACGTACTTCGCCCGCAAGAAGCGGCCGAAGTCGGCCCGCCGGCTCCGGGACGAGCAGCTCATGCCGCTGATCGAGGAGGTCCACGCGGAGTCGGGCGGCACCTATGGCGCCCGCCGGATCACCCGCGCGCTTCGGCGCAAGGGCCACGGGGTGGCCCGCTGCACCGTCGAGAGGCTGATGGCCGAGCTGGGCCTGGAGGGCGTCATCCGTGGCCGGCGGCGTCGGACCACGATTCCGGAACCGTCGGCGCCGCGTCCGCCGGACCTGGTCGACCGCGACTTCACCGCCTCCCGGCCCGATCAGCTGTGGGTCGCGGACATGACGTATGTCCGCACCTGGTCGGGATGGGCGTATGTGGCGTTCGTCCTGGATGTGTACTCGCGGATGATCGTCGGCTGGCAGGTCGCGAACCACATGCGGACCGAACTCCCTCTGGACGCCCTGGAGATGGCGCTCTGGCGGCGTCGGATCAAGAAGGACTCCGGACTGATACACCACAGCGATCGCGGGTCGCAATACGTATCAATTCGGTATACCGACCGGCTCGCCGACATCGGCGCCTCAGCCTCCGTCGGCTCCGTCGCGGACTCGTATGACAACGCGATGGCCGAGGCGCTGAACGGCACCTTCAAGGCCGAGCTGATCGAGATGCAGGGACCCTGGAAGGACGTCGACCAGGTCGAGCGGGCGATCTTCCAGTGGATCACCTGGTACAACGAAGAGCGTCTTCACTCCGCGCTCGACTACGTGCCGCCGGCCGAGTACGAGGAAGCCTTCTGGCGCAGCCAGGAGCAAACCCCGCAGTCCGCCTGAACCAATCAAGATCGGACTCTACGAAACTCGGGGCAGCTCAGAGGAGACACGTCAGTGGCTCCAGGCACACCGCCGTATTGCCGCCGGTGAGCCCGCACCCACCCATGACCATGACGGCGACAAGGGTGAAGCCTCCGCGGGCAGTGAGTCCGTCCCGATGCACGCCCCGCGATGGTGGCGCCGGGCGGTCGGCCTGCTCAGCGCCGCTGGCATCGGTGCCGTCGGCACCCTTGGGGCTTGCAGTCTGGTTCGCGACGTGTCTCCGTCGCCCGATCTGCCCGCCGTCCCGGTGACCGGGTTGCGCATGCTGGCCGTGGGCAGTTGGGCCCGAATCCACCCCGCACGTACACCCGAGCTGTGCGTGACCGAAGGCAGGGATCGCACCGGCCGCTACGAGACCGCCGTGGCCGCTCAACGACCCTGCGCCCATGCCGTCGTACCCGGGGTTTTCCTCGAACCCGTGGGCAAGGACCTCGTACAGATCCAGTGGCACCACCCGAAGCACGGCATCGGCTGCCTGACGGTCCTGCTGACAGGCCCGGGCCGGAACCTGGTTGAGCCCCGAGACGACTGCGCCAACACCAACCAGGCCCAGCAGTTCCGCATCGAGCCCTTCGGCCCGTCGGCGGTCAGCCACTTCCGCATCCGTCCGATCAGCACCGACTGGTGTCTGAGCCTGCGCGACCAGGACACCACGAGCGGAACGGAAGTCGTCCAGGGCCGCTGCTCCGGCGCCGCCGACCAGGACTTCCTGATCGAACTGACCCCTCCCCCAGCAACCGCTGCCGCCGGACGCGGCCACGCGGTGCCGTCAGCTTGAGCTCCACAACGCGCTGGACGCCGTGGAACAGGTGGAGCGGAGATCCGCGCCGGGCGGTGGGCCTCGGTGCGAGTGGGTGCGGGCGATCTCGTCCTCGTCGGCGGTAAGGAGGCGGCCGTCGGCGACGATCTGTTCGCCGTTGACGAAAGACGCGGTGACCGGGGCGGCGGCGCCGAAGACCAGGGCTGGTGACCGGGTCGGCGATGGAGGCGTGGGCGAGGGTGTCCAGTTTCCACAGCACGAGGTCGACGGGCTTGCCGGGCTCCAGGGAGCCGGTCTGGTCGGCGCAGCCGAGGACTTGGGCGCCGCCGTGGGTGCCGAGGCGCAGCGCCTGACGGGCGTTCAGGGCGGTCTCGCGGTGGGCGCGGAGGTGGTTGATGAGGAGGGCGTTGCGCAGTTCGGTGTGGAGTTCGCCGGACTCGTTGGACGCGGTGCCGTCGACGCCGAGGCCGACGGGGACACCGGCGGCGAGCATGTCGGGGGACGCGGGCGATACCGGCCGCGAGGCGGGCGTTGGAGGAGGGGCAGTGGGCGCCACCGGTCGCCGCGACGGCCCACGCAGGCTTCTTCGCTTGGCAACTCGCCGCCGGCGCCGGCCACCGCGCCGCCGCGTACTGCCTGTACCTGCATCACCTGGCCCTGGGTGAAACGGTGAGGCACGGCACTGGCTGCACGAGGTCACCGACGACGTCCTCGACACCGGGGCGCCCGACGAAGCCTTCCTCGCGGTCCTGGAGACCGTCGCCCTGTACGTACGAAGGAACGGTTCCACCCTGACCAGCCCCCCCGACTAAAGGCCTCGAGATGGATGTCGACCGCCTGGCCACCATCAAGAGCGGCTCATGCATCATCGTCCAGCGCCCCGACCAGCGCCTCGCCGACCGGCTGCACCACTTCACCCGCCGCTGACGCGATGCTCGCGCTTGCTGCCGCCCTTTACGAGCGTTACCCCGTTGGACGCCCCCCAAGGCGGTCGGCCGGGATCCGCGTGGACGACCAGTTGCTGAACACGGTCGCCCTGCCGAGCGGAGGCGGATGCGCCCTTCTTTGATCGATTCGCCCCGGAAGGGATCACCAGTGTGCGTGAAAGATCAGGGGTGCGCAGAACGGGCATGTCGTGCGCCGGCGACATCAATCACAGCTGCTCGTCCCTGGGTCAACCCGGCCGTCGGTTGTTCAGAGATGACCGCTGAGGGCCGCGAGGCGGGACGGTGGCCCTAGTTGGGGCGGTCATGTTTTAGGCCCCTGCAAAGGCGGGGGCGTCGACCGCCGCCAGCTCTCCTCGATGCCCCGCATCAGCGGCGGATACACGATCAGGTGCCGCAGCGGTCCGATCGCCGCCATGTACGCCTTGCCGATCAGGCCGTTGGGCTTGACCAGGACGGCCATCTGGCCGCGGTGTCCGCCGTGGCCGTCCGGCACCCAGGCGAGATGCATCACGGCCTGCACGGTCCGGTTGGCCATCTCGGCCGCCCACTCGTGCTCCAGCAGATAGACCGAGTTGAACGGCAGCCGGTCGAACTCCGGCCCGGGGGGCAGGCTGCGCAGGTCCTCCGGCAGCCGCTCGCGCAACGTCGGCACGCGCGTGCCGACGCCGGTGTCGCTCTGGTCCCAGCGCAGTAGCGCGCCGAGCTTCCACCGGAGGGCGAAGAGTGCGCGGGCGAGTCGGGAGGGGTTGTTCATCGTGTCGCCCTCGGCGGTGTTCTGGACGAGGCGCGCGAAGTCGCCGGGGCCGCCGGGTGTCGGCAGGGCCCAGACGTCGTAGAGCCGGAAGTCCGGCGTGATCTCGTGGATCCGCCAGGGCCGGGAGGTGTGTGCGGTGTCCGGGAGCCTCATGGTTGTGCCTCCTTCGAGGGGGAGGGGTAGGTGGTGCCCGGGTCGAGTCCGAGGGTGCCGGCCGCAGCGGAGGCCACGAGCGCCCCGTCCTCGGGAACGTGGCCGGCCAGCGCGATCGAGGCGCCCTCGACCGTGCCGACGAAGGCGAGTGCGACGGCCCTTACCGGGGGACCGTCGGGAATCGAGCCCTCGCGTCGGCCGGCTTCGATCAGGCCCTCGCAGCGGGCGAGCAGCACCTCGTAGGCCTGCTCCACCTCACGCCCGATCGGATGGTCCTGCCCGGCGAACTCCAGCCGCAGCGCCATCGCCACCCGCGCGATGTCGCGTCGGCAGAACGCGGTGTGCGCCCGCGCGAGCGTCAGCAGCGCCGCGACCGGATCCGGCTCCTTCGCGATCTGGGCACCGACCTCCTGGCGCCAGGTGTCCAGGACCCAGTCGGACACGGCCAGGGTCAGCTCCTGCTTGTCCTTGAACAGGTGGTAGAGCGCGCCGCGCGTGTAACCGGCCTCCTTGGCCACCTGCTCCAGCACGAGATTGCGGTAGCCGTACCGCGACAGCCCTCGTGCGGCCGACTCCAGCAGCGCGCTCCGCGTACGCGCCCGCCGCTCGGCCTGCGTCGACCGGCGGGGGGCACCCTCCGAGGCGCCCTCTGGCTGACCTTGGCCGACGTTACGTACATGCATGTATGTATGTTAAGCATGAGGGATCGGTTCTTCGCAAGAGGCGAGTCCATGGACTGAGCGCTGTAGGGGCACGGGCAATGGAGGGCTGGTGGTGGACCAGGCTGCGTGAACGCGGCTTCGGCGGTCTTCCGGGCGGGGAGCGCTGTACGGGCTTCGCGTTCCAGGCGGACGGGTTCGGCCTGGTGGGGAAGCGCGGCAGGCCGGGGAAGTCGAGCTGTCGGGATGTCTCCGCGAGGATCGTGGGCAGGTCGGCGCGCTGCTCGATGTGCTCGGCGTGCCCGCGCAGGGCGGCGGTGTGTACCGTGGCCGTTTTCTGCGACGGCGGTGATCGGCGGCGGAGGACAGCGGGTTCACCGAGACTTCCGGGTGGTCGAAGCTGTCGCGGTAGGGGATGAGGCTGCCGTGGTAGCCGGTGCGGCTCCTGGAGTTGCGGTGACGGGGGTTCTTGAAAGCGGCTCTGACCGCAGTTTCGTGAAGCCTCGGTTTTGCCCAGCCTTGGCCACGACTGTGGCCCGGTTCGGATCACCGATACACCTATCCGAGCCCTCTCCCGACGTCCCGTGAGCGCGAGACGCGGGATGGGGGTATGCCATTTCCCGCAAGGTGATCTTGGGGTCCATGAGGAGGGCAGCTGTGTACGCAGTAGTTCGGCGCTACGAAGGGGTGACCGACCCTGCCGAGGCGGGACGCCGAGTGAACGAGGGATTCGTGCCTATCCTGCGCCAGGTCCCCGGATTCGTGGCCTACTACTGGGTCGACGCCGGGGAGGGGGTGATGGTCTCTACCGGCGTCTTCGAAGACCAAGCCGGGGCCGAGGAGTCGACCATGAGGGCGGCGGACTTCGTCCGGGCCAACCTCGCCTCGCTGCTCCCCAACCCTCCCCAAGTCGCGGCCGGCCAGGTTGTGGCTGCTGGGTAGGGACCTGCGCAGTGACGCTGGACCCCACCTACCCCCGATCGAATGATCTGGCCTTTCACGAAACTCCGGCCAGGGCGGGGCCGTGCTGCTCAGCGGGGAGGCCTCTCCCCGAGCGCACCGAACCTTTATCGTTTCCTGCGATTTCTGTATGTGTTCGAAGTGAAGAAGGCGGAGCGCTGTGCAGCATGCGCACCGTGTCTCGGGTCGTCGATGCTGTACCCCATCGCGTCAGCCCGGTGTGTCTGCCGGGGTTTCCGCAGGCCCGACGGCTGCTGCCGCCCTCGTTAGAACACCGGGCGGGCGTCTACCGATTCCGCGGCGAGTTTTGGAGGCTGCGCCGGGGCATTCGTTGATCGATCCGGCTGTTTTGTCAGTGCCCGCTCCTACGGCCGCTGATGCCGGGCCGTTCGCGCCGGCTGCGGCCGCCCCGGGGCGTCAGCGAACAGGCCGCCGCCGCGGCTGTCGCCTGCGCCGCACTGTGGCTGCTGCCAAGCTCGCTACAGCCACCTGGCAGGCGGCCGTCCGCCTCTGGCCCCTGCTCGCCCTCCTTGCGGCGCTCGCTCTTGGCTACGCGGCCTGGCGGTTCCTGCGTGAGGTACGGGCCAAGAAGGTTCGAGCCCAGATGGTGGCCGGCTGCGGATCACGCTCGCTCAGCTTGCCGCCATGGACGACAGGGCCTTCGAATGCGCACTTCGTGACCTGCTCCTGCGGGATGGCTGGAACGCCCGGCAGGTCGGCCGGCAAGGAGACCAAGCCGCAGACGTCATCGGCGAGGACCGCCGGCGCGGCAGAATCGCTGGCCCGCCCGGACCGGCGGGCTCTCGACGACGTTTTTGGCAAAGACCTGGCGGGGGCAGCCGACGCCTCACTCGGTCTGCCGAAGGGCACCGCCGAGGCGGTCATCAAGCACATTTTGGAGATCTCGTACGGCAACTTCGGAATCCTCGACCGGGTGCTCTCTCGAGCGGCCGGCATCCTTCCCAGCAAGCCGTACCCCTCCTACCGCACGTGGACCGGACCCATGGTGGCCATCACTCAGGGCATCGTGGAGACGCTGTACGCGTCCGGCCTGGTGACGGGCCCAGAGGAGCCGCCGCCAGACGCCGAGGCCAACGCACGGAACCTCTGGGGGTGAGACCTCGAGCGCATCAAGAGGTTCGCGGACGACTGATGCATCCCGTCAGCCGGTGTAGTCGGGCGTGCGGCTACCGCACCTCCGCGCGCTGTGCGGAACGCCTGCCCGGCGGGGACGACTACTTCTGGATCGTCTTCGCCTCCGCTGCGACGGCTTCGGCCTGCCGCTGGCGGCGCATCGCGCGGGTCCCGTTACCGCTGACTAGGTGTTTTTGAACCCTGGCCATGAGATGCGTACGGCCGGATGATCTGGAGCGTGGGAGCTGGCGGGAAGGCCCGGCGGAACTGCCGGGAGTGCGGTCATCCGCTGCCCTCGGGTAAGGCGGCGGAGGCATCAGCGGACCCGGCAGCGGGTGATCGCGATGCAGCAGGGCGAACAGGCGGAGTGCCCGATGTGTGGCCGGTCGTGGACCGTGGGGGTGGATCGGTCGAAGTCAGCGGTGTACTGCTCCAACCGCTGCCGGGTACGGGCCTGCCGCCAGCGGCAGGCGTCACGGAACGCTGTTACGGAAACGCCGTAGTGCGACGCCTCGCGTTTCTCACCAACACCCCTTGCTATGCATGAGAGTTGATGCCATTCGGTGGATGCTTCGAGCGCCCCTGGTTTGCGCTCTGTCTCTGCATGTCGCGCCCGCGTCACCGTGGTCGATGGCCGGGGCGGGCTGGCCTTGCCGGTCACATTGTGGGTGGCCGGGCCGGACCTGGGGCACGGGATGGTGGCCATCATGGCTGACCGGATCGGGAACGTCACGCGGCAGCGTTACGACCAGCTCGTCACTCAGGCCAAAGAGCTGATCGCGCAGGTCACGAAGGCACAGTTCGCTCTCGGTGACATGGCCCTGGAGATCGAGCCCATGCGTCCGGTGGGCGGGTCGATGCCGAATGGTACGGACGACCTGTTCACTGTCACGGAGTCGTTGCAGATGTTCGCGGACGACGTCGGCGTCGCCCGGACGACCGTGGAGGACTGGCGGTGGACGGCGAACCGCTGGCCTGCGGACAAGCGCAAGGAGGGCGTGTCGTTCACTGTTCACCGCATTCTGGCGTCGGTCTCGGACGACGCCGAACGGTGGGCGGCGGCCGAGGACGCCCCGTTCAACCCGCGCACCGGCAAGCGGCAGTGGACGCCGGACGGCCCAAAGCGGCTGGTCGGGCGGCGGGTGGAGCGTCCGGTCACGGTCGATGAGAAGGTCCAGGCCGTCGCCGACCTCACCCGGGACGACGACGTCGCCGCTCAGGTGGCGGCCGACCTGTTCAAGCGTCCGGAGGTCACCGAGCACGTCACTCCGGCGGACCGGATGCGGGTGGTGACGGAGCTGACGAGGGATGACACGGTCGCCCAGCAGGTAACGACCGATCTGCTGCGCAGGCCGACGGTGGCCCGGACGGTGATGCGGGACGACACCGCACGGATGCTGGTCAACCGGGCCCAGTTCGACAACTCCGCCGAGACACGGGAGCGGATCCGGGAGACCACCCCGGCCGTGCGCAAGATCGAGCACACCATTGAGTACCTGGACCTGGTGGGCTCCTGCCATGGCTTCGTGGCCACCCTGGGCCGACTGGTCCCCCGGCTGCGGGGACAGGAGTTCACCGAGGACGAGCACGACACCGTCAGGCGGCAGATCGCCCGGGTTCGCGCCGCGGCGGACTGGTTGGAAGGCGCCGTCGACAACGGCGAGCTCACCCTGGACGAGCAGCTCGCCCAGTTCCTTCGGGGCGAATAGGCCATGGCCCGCCGCCAGGAGCCGCGACCGCTGGACGAGCACTACGGCGACCTGGTCCGTGTCGCCCTGATGGAGGCAAGACCGGCCGGCCTGCACACCGTCCAACTCGTTGCCGCGACCTGTTTGAAGAAGTCCCAGGTCCAGCGCGGTATCCGGCACCTTCGCGACGTCGGCGCCGCGGAGAACCTCACGCCCATCATCTGGCCACGCAGGGACGGCTACATGTTCGCCGACGAGCCCGCGGACTGGATCGAGTACGAGAAGAAGCAGCTCGCCCAGGTCCTCGGCCTCCTCACCCGGATGATCACGCGCACGCTCGCCCCGCACCTGATCCGATGCCCCGACGACGAATGGGCACAGCTGGTATCCGCCCAGCTCACCGGCGTGTCCGCGACCCTCGCCCAGCTCGCGAAGCAATCCTGCACGTCCCCTTCAGCCTTCGATCCTCGACGAGTCCCGCCATGCCGAGTCCTGTACGCCGTCGCCGCTACCCGTCCGACACCACCGTTGCCGAGTGGGCCCTCCTCGAACCGCTCCTGCCCGTCCCGGCCTGCCAGACCAAGACCGGCGGGCACCCCGAGGCCCCGGCGTCAGATCGTCGATGCCATCCGCTACATCGTCGACGACGGCGCCAAGTGGAGGGCCCTGCCCTCTGACTTCCCTCCGTGGGAGACGGTTTACGGCTTCTTCTGGCGCTGGAACCGCCGCGGCGTAGTGACCTACATCCGGGACCAGCTCCGCCGCCGTCTCCGCACTGGCCTGGGACGATGCCCCTATCCGGTCACGCTGATCGTCGACTCGCAGTCGGTCAAGGGCGCATCCACGGTGAGCCGGGCGACTCGCGGATTCGATCCCGCGAAGATGATCAACGGCCGGAAGAGACACGTCGCGGTGGACATGAAGGGCTTCCCCGTGATGATCACGGTGACGCCAGCCGACATGCAGGACCGGGACGCCGCCCGCGCACTGCTCTGGCGCCTTCGCCTCACCCATCCGCAGATCACTCAGGTCTGGGCCGACTCCGCCTACGCCGGCCAACTCGTCACCTGGGCCGAAGACTTCCTCCACATCACCCTCAAGACCGTCTCCCGCCCCAAGCGTGCAAAGGGGTCCGTCGTGCTCCCGCGCCGCTGGCGTGTCGAACGCACCCTGGGATGGATCATGAACGCCCGCCGTAACGCGCGCGACTACGAACGCCTTCCACAGCACAGCGAAGCACACCTGAACTGGGCACTCATCACCCTCATGGCCAGGCGACTGACTCGGAAGAAGCCCGTCCCCGGCTGGACGAAGAAGCAGGCACCCACCGGCTGTTCTATCGCTGCACGCTCTTGGACAGGTACATCGACGCCACTTGAAGAACAAGCTCAGCTCTTTGCATGGGAGAGGGCGCGGACCGGGGTGACCTCTTGCGTGTGGAGGATGGCGTCGAACCAGTCTGCGAGCGATCCACCGGAAAGGTGGTAAGCGGCATTGTCAGTGGGGTCGTAGTGAGGGCCGATCAGGCGCGTCTTGGCTGGCGTATCGAGCCAGGTCCGCACAGGAGCTGGGACATCGGTGTGCAGGTCCAGCAGGTAGGCGTCCAGCCCAGTGCCTCCGAGGACGGCGTCGGCGAACTCCGCCGGAGGGGGCAGGACAGGGTAGGGAGCCATGCCGTGGTGGAAGGTAAGACCGATGGAGACATAACCGGCCCCGAAATACTCGCGTAGGTAACTGCCCGCGTTCCGGTGTGTCAGCGGCGGGGAAGAGGGAGAGACAGTCCGCGGATTGCCGTTGACGGTGTGTGCGAGGCCACCCCAGTAGACGATCCTGTCGGCGGTGTGTTCATGCCACCGGATGGCGCCCTCGGCCAGACCCCGCTCGATGCCGGCCAGGCCGTCGAGCGGGGAGGTCTGGCCCTGGGGAGAGCGGGCGGCCCCGGCGAACCGAACCGGGTCATCGGGGTGCCGACGGTTGAAGGCGCGCATCCAGCGGATGACGTCGAGGATCTCCTCGGTCTGCCAGAAGGACCTGGCCTCGGACAGCATCACCCGCGGGTCCCCCGTTCCGGTCCTGATGTACTCGTCGAGTCCGACCCGTGACGCGTCGTCCCCTTCCAGCGCAAGTGAACGGAATCCCAGTTCCTCGACCAGCAACCGGACGAGCCTGTGCGAAAGAGCGGACAGTTCGTGGGCCTGGCGGGTCGAGGCACCGACAGCTACGACCTGGGCATCACGCACGATGTCGGCCACCGGTAGGAGGTCGGTCAACGGGGCTTCGGAATCGAGCGTGGTGAGGCGATGGGCGTGCTGCCCGATCCACTCGATCACCGTCTCGGACATGGCCAGACCTCCTTGTTCAGAGCGATCAGTTTCGGCATGCGTCCCCGGTCGCGGTGGCGCCGCACAAGCGGCCTCAGACATGAACCAAGGTTGAGCTCGACGACACATGCAGCGGCATGGGTCCAAGCCGCCAACCGCCACAGCCACAATCGGGATACGTACGCAGCTTGCGGACCCTTGAGATGTTCTTGATGACAACAAGCGCGCGAAGTGACGACGTTCGTCTCTGAATTCACATGACCAACCAGATCGCCACCTGCGGCTCCTGTTCAGGCCTCCATTCGAAAGCACCGCATGCCCCCGGCGGCGCGTCCCGACCTCCCCTTCCGACATACGGCAAGCACTCAGGCAGCGGTGCGTCACGCAACCGGCATCGGCTGGATCTCCGGGGGGAGCACGGGCGGCTCACCCGTAGTCCATATCGCCCGAACGGACATGCGACTGATGCGCCAGCCCTCGCGCATGCGCCGCAGTTCGGCCTCGTAGTAGCCGCCCACTGTGAAGAGAGGGTTGGCGTCTTGGCCGCGCTGTTGAAGGGTGGCGTCGTGGTGAACATGCGTCATCAGCGCATTCCAGGACGCTGTGGCTCTTCCCGAGACGGCCTCGACGTCAACCAGGACATCGGAGGCGATGTGCTGTGTGCGGGCGTACCTCTCGAGTGCCTCGTTGGTGTGCTCCATTGCTTCGATGCCGTCGGACGCGCCGATAGGAGTCACCGTTCGCACGTCGTCGGTGAAGTAGCTGCGGGCCCAATCGCCCTCGAACTTCCGCTCGTCCAGGGCTCGGAAGAAGCGGCTGATGAGCATGCTGATCTCGGTGTGATCCGTCTGCGTGGTCATGGCCAAAGCTTCCGTCCTCAACCGCACTTGAGGTCAAGATCGGAGCACGTCTGCCTCAGCGGAGTTTCGTCGTCACCGTGACGCCTTCGCGGAATGACCTATCCTGCCGCATGAGCAGTAATCGGCACCCTGACCTGCGCTTTGGACGTTAGAAACAGCTTCTGAGCTTGTTCTGCTCGTCCCAGTCAGGCTCTGGCCCGGGTCCTTCGCGGGCACCTTTGTGACCTCCAGACCAGCCGACCGGCCGCGGGTGTGCTGCCCGGTATCGCACGTCAGTAGCCGTACGTCGCGGGCGGCGAGAGCCTGGATAGCCACCGCGCGGTCAATGATCTCGTCATCAGTGATGGAGAGGCGTACGTGTCCGGGCTGGTCGAGAACGATCTCCACGCTGACTTCGCCGCGCCACTGATCGGTCTGCGCGCCAAAGTCCGCCTGGCGCAGGATGCCGAAGGCGGAACCGTTGAGCACCGCGTCCATGAGTCCGAGGGTGTGCGACGCCCGATAGCGCGCCCGGTGCTTTCCGGAGTCCTTCAGACCATCCAGTTCGTCGACCACGGCGATGGGAAACAGCAGACGGATAGCTTCCGGGCCTCTTACGTCAACTACTTTGTGCAGGTCTGCGTCGGCCGGCCCGACGGCAGGCTGGATGTAGAAGCTGGAGTCAGCGACCACAAAGCACTCCTGGCCGTTTCACCGCGCTATCTGCTTTTCCAGGGCTTCATCTGCCGCCTCGAAGGCCTGGAGACGCTCAGTGGCTTCTGGCTGGATTGGACCGTTCACGAGGCGTTCCTGCGCGCTGCCGGCCAGTGTTCCGCAGCTGCTGGGGAGGGACTGGTAGCGGCGAGTGAGAACCAGGCGGTCAATGTCGGCGTCGCTGATCTGGCAGCGGAGGCCGCCAGCCGTGACGGTTGCCCAGTTTAGGTAGCGCATCAGCCAGGAGAAGGCGGTCTCCGGTCCGGCTCCTAGCAGGTTTCCGACCGAGGTAGGGCATGGCGCAGTGCTTCACGGATGTTCCTGCGGTCGGTGCCCGGTCGAGGTGTGATGAGCATGCCGCAGATCCTGCGCCCTTGCGTGCGTCCCGCCACGCGCCACGCGCCCGCGCCGCTGGGCTGTTACTGGGGCCGTCCCGGCTCCCGCCTGCGAGCAGCCCGGATACAACCTTCGCGGCCCGTCGTGAGTCAGAGTCGCCGCGATGAGTGAGGGGCCTGACGCAACCGGGCCACAGCAATGGCATACGATGCGCGCGACCCTCATAAAGATCACATAAGAGGATGTGCACGTCATGGCATTCCGTGCCCCGTACCGTTCCCGTCGCGGCATATCCGCCGTTGCCGCCCTGCTCGCGATCGGCGCGGTGGGATGCTCGGACGTCTCCGACGCCGTCGACGGCGCCAAGGACAGCGCGAAGAAGGTGGCTCGCCAGCGCTCGGTGTTCTCACTGGACATCGGCGACTGCTACAACCCGAACGGCAAGGCCGAGGGGACGGCGTACGCCGTCGAGATCGTGCCCTGCGATGAGGCCCACGAGGGCCAGGTCGTCGGCGAGTTCACGATCGACGAGGGCAAGGAGTACCCCGGCGACGACGGGATCTCGACGATCGCGGACAACCGCTGCCCGGCCGAGGCACAGAAGTACGCCCCGGACACCTGGGCGCTGCCCAAGGGCGTCGCCCTGTTCTACTACACCCCGACCAAGGAGAGCTGGGCGACGGGTGACCGCGCGGTGAGCTGCACCTACACCGCGGAGAAGGGCACGTTCGCCGGTTCGCTGGACACTGCGAAGTCCCTCAAGCCCGAGCAGAGCACCTACCTCAAGGGTTCGAACGCGGTGTACGAGGCCCTGTGGGCGAACCAGCCTGAGAAGGACACCGTCGAGGACGACCTGCCCGGCTACAAGGCGCAGGCCAAGGCCGTCGCGGCCGCCCTCGACGCACACGTCAAGGGCCTGGACGGCATCGAGGGCACCGAGGTCGGCAAGCTCCGCGCGACGCTTGCGAAGGCGGCCGGGAACTGGAAGAAGGCCGCGAACGCCGCCGACGCCGACGCGTTCTACATCGCCTACGACCCGGCGTTCACCGACATCGACCCGAACAAGTCGGTCGCTGCCCGCAAGGAACTGGGCCTGGCCACCACCGTCCCGGCCGACGAGGCGGAGGTCTGGGCGGGCTGACGATCCGTCGGATCAGCGGGGCGGTGTCCGTCAAGGACCGGCCCCGCTGTGGCGTAGCTGTCGTGGTTGCTTAATGATCTTGGTTGTGACCTGCTGTTGCTCAGTTGTTCTGAGTGGTGGTCTGTTGGGTGGGTGGGGGTTTACGCGGAGTTGAGTGTCCGGCGCCGAGGGGATACGCGGGCTGAGCTGGTGTTTGGGGCTGCGCAGTGAGCTGGGTGGGGCGGCGGTTTTTACGCAGTGTGGTTGGCGCGCCTGTAGGTACGGGGACTTGTCGGCCGGTCTGCTGAGGTCAGGGCGGCGAGGGTATGTGGGTTGGTTCAGCGGGTTGCCAGGCGTTGCCAGAGCAGGTCGTGGTCGGCGGGTGCGAGGCGGGGCAGGTGGAGGCGGCCGGCGAGGTCGTGGAGGAAGGCGGTCTGCTGGGTGCGGGTCAGGGGGTACGGCGGCAGGCGGTCGAGGGCTGCGGCGAGGGTGAGGGTCTCGGGGTAGGTGATCAGGCTGCGGCAGGTCAGGGCGGGGGAAACCGGGCCTGGGGTGAGGTGGGGGTTGGCGGCGCGGAGCCGACGCAGGCGGGTGTGCCAGCGCTGGTGGAGGTGTTGGTGGTGGTCGTACCAGCGCGTGGTGATCGTCGATGCCCAGCTCAGGGAGACCGCCGTGGGTGGGCGGCGGGCGGTGCGGCGGGCTCGGGTGAGTTCGGGGACGGGGCGGATGCCGAGGGGGGTGCGCTGTCTGGGATCGCTTGAGGCTTGCTGGTGGCGGGTGCAGATGAGGGCCCGGGGCAGGTCGTGTGCCGGGTGGATCCACGCGGGAGTTGCCGTGTGCGGGCTGCGGCGGATGATGCAGGCGGTGCATGCCGGCAGCGGCTGCATTGCGGGCTCGACCGTGTGCCAGCGAGCGGTGGCGGCGTGAGCTGTGCCGATGGCGGCGGGCGGGGGCCGGCGGGCCAGGGCGCGGGCGAGGTGTGCGGGCGGGATGCGGGTGAAGAGGGACAGGCGGCGGGCGGCTTCGCTGCTGAGGTGGATATCGGTGGCGGGCGGGCCCGTTGGGGTGCCGGTGGCGGTGATGTGCAGGCCGTCGAGGAGCTGGGCGGCACTGAGGTGGTAGGCGGTGGCGAGGCGGGTGAGGTAGGAGGCGGTGGCCTCGCGGGGCAGCGGCGTCACGCGCAGTGCGCCGGGCGGGGCCGGCCACATGGTGCTGGCTCGCACGGCGGGGCGGCTCGCGGTGGAGGTGGTCACCGGCTGCCGAGCCGGGTGCGGCGGGCGGGGGTGCGGGGCCGGTATTGCTCCTCGGCGAGGTGGTCCAGCGCGATGGTGTCCAGCAGCGTCTTGGTGATGCGTTCGCTGCTGTCCAGGATGGCTTCGATGGCGGCCTGGCGGATCAGGCGGGCCAGGCTGCCGATCCTGCCCGCGGTCCGCTCGTGCAGGTAGGGCGCCAGCCTGGGCAGGCTGCCCGGCCGGTGCGCGTTCAGGTCAAGGGCAGCTGTGAGTGGGCGCATTGGTGGCAGTGGGTGGGTGTCAGCGGGGGCGGGATGCTGGGTGCCTGCTCATGGGGATAGCTGCGGGCAGGTCCGCTGTTATGAGGTGACCAAGCGGCTGCTGTTTTTCGACCAGTGTGGGGTAGGTCGGCTGTCGTGGAGGTGGCTGTTCCTATCGTTTGAAGGACAACCGCGGCGACGCCCGTGAGACTCGGACGCGGCAGTGGACTGGCGAAGGAGCTCCGGTGAGGACACCTGACGGGCTGGATGAGTTTCGCTGGCGGTGGATGCTTCTTCGCCGTCCGAGGACCGAGTGGTTCTTCCTGCTGCACGCCGCGACGCGGCCTGCAGGTTTCCAGGACATTCGCGTCTACGGGCGTGACGGGATATCCGATGCGCGGCTCGTGTGGAAGGTCTGTCACGAGTGCGAGCGGGGCGTCATCTCGAAAATCTCGCTCTCTCCAGAGGTGCAGCGGCAAGGTCTTGGCACACGCCTCGTCGACAGGGCACTCCTGGACGGTCCCGGCTATCGCTGGACTACCAGCAGCCAGTCCCCGGATGGTCGGGCGTTCTTCCGGGCGATGACGGCACGCACCGGCACCGAGTTCGCGGCAGGAGCCCGAACATGCGAGCACATCCTGGAGAGTCGACCCGGACGCCACAAGCCAATACTGGACCGACGCCTCCACCGGGTACGTCGCTGACTGCCGGCGCCCCACCCCGACGGGGGAAGAGTCGCTGGGACGTCTTCTTGTCGCAGGCGCTGTTTGAGGGGGCGAACGTCACCCCCGGCGACGAACCGGACGCGACGTAATCTCGCCACCGGTCGCGCCTGGCCTCTCCCGTACAGGCAGCTACCACCGAGTTGGCAGCTCGTAGAGACTTGCTGAGCTGCGATGGCAGTTGCCACCACTGCTGGCGTGCAGGTGCTTCCGTAGGTGGGCCAGGTCAGTACAGGGCGATGTCAGCGGGGTGGGGTGCTGACACCAGTCCATGGGGCCGGGGCGTGGAACTGGTTGCTGTCATGGGGTGACCAGGTGGCTGTCACGGTGTGGCTAGCAGATTGCGGTTCAGCCGTGTTGGGTTTGCCGGTTTTTGTGTGGATGGGTGGCCGGGGCGGGTGGGGTTGACTGTGTGACGGGTTCGGGAACCCCGGTGGGGGAGACGGTGCCGGGTCCGGCTGCTTCGGCGGATGCCGGGCGGGTGGAGCGGGCTGTGGTGGTGCGGCGGCTCCTGGCGGTGGACCGGGAGGGCGGGTTGTCGGCTCTGCACGTGCGGATCACGGCCGGTTTGGCGGGTGTGTCGGAGCGGACGGTGTGGCGGTGGCTGGAGCAGGGGCGCCGCGGCCGGGTTGAGGCGCGTCCGCGGCAGGGCGGGTTCGTGGTGGGTGACGCCTTGTGGGAGGTGCTCACGCAGGCCGGTGGGAACGTCGCCGAGTTGCGTCGCAGGATGCTCCGGGCGCAGGACGAGGGCGTGCTTCAGCGGTGGGGTGTGGAGGTGGTGCCGTCCTTGGCGACGCTGCACCGCGCGATCAAGGACGAGCTGCGTGCGGGTCGGGTGCTTCCAGTCGCGCGTGCGGCGTCGGGCCGGGTCGAGCCGAGCCGGTACGACCGGGCTCTGGCCGAGCTTGGTTTCGCGGACGGGAAGGACGGTCCGCCTGTCGTGGACGGCCCGGCTGCCGGGTCGTCCGGCACGAGCGGTGAGGGTCGGACCGACGCGGCTGGGGTCGGCGTCCGTTCTGGTGGGGTGCGGTTGTACGCGCCGGGAGCCCGCCTGGTGTCCACACGGCAGGCGGCCGGGGTGGTGGAGGCGGTGGGGCATACGGTCGCGGCCCGGGGGATCGGCTGTGTGTACGGGGATACGGGACTGGGGAAGACGGTCGCGGTCGAGCAGGCTCTGCATCTGCTGCCCGGCCGGGTGCCGGTGTGGCGGGCTGTCGTCGGGGTCAGGCCCGGTCTGCCGCAGGTGCGGGCCGCGTTGTGCGAGGCGCTGGGGCTGCCGTCGGGGGCGCTGACGCACCGGGCCGGGCCGGCGGACCAGGCTTTGGCGGGTGCGCTGGCCGAGCCGGGAGTGCTGTTCCTCGACGACGCGCAGCGTCTGACGACGCCGGTGCTGGACTACCTGCGGCAACTGTGGGATTCGCCGGGCTGCGCGGCCGCCCTGGTGCTGTGCGGGGCGGGTAGTGAGCGGGCGCTGGCCCGGGCGGCGGCCATGCGTTCCCGGGTTCTGACCTGGCATCAGGTCACCCGGCTCGATGCGAGCCAAGTGCCGCAGACGCTGAGCCTGTTCCACCCGGTGTGGGAGGACGCGGATCCGGCCGATCTGGTGCGAGCGGACGAGCAGACCGCCCGCGGCAACTTCCGCACCTGGGCGAAGATCACCTCGCATGTCTGCGCCGCCCGGGGCCATGACCCCGGCACGCGGGTGGGACGGGACGCGATCGACCAGGCCTGCGCCCGGCTCGGTCCGTACCCGTGACTGACCCGTCTCGCGGGCTTGGGCACACCAGGGCCGAAGACAATCCCTCACCTCGCTCGAACAAAGAGAAGGCACGATGACGGACAGCAGAACGGAGAACACCGGCGCCAGTCGCGGCCTTGACGGTCCGGGCGGGCAGGCGCTGCCACCGCCGGGGGACCCGGCAGGTGTACTCGGGGAACAGCCGCTGGTCGCGCTGCGGGCACCTGCGGTACGCCGCCTGCTGGCGCTACGGGCCCAGGGAGGCCTTTCGCGGCAGCACGTGCGGCTGGCGGGGGAGTGCCTGGGGGCATCGGAGCGCACCGTGTGGCGGTGGCTGGCCGAGGCATCCCAGAGTCCGGCAGCGGCCGCGCACCCTGGAGCCCGCCACACCGGCCGCTTCGAGATCACCTCGGAGATCCGGGTGTTGCTGGCGTACTGGCACGGCAACGCCTCCGCAGTCCACCGCCAGCTCCTGGCGCGCGCCCAGGCCGAGGCGGGAGGCGTACGCCCGCCGGTGTCCGGCGCTGCCGCGTCTGTGCCGCCGGACCCGGTGGCTGTTCCGGGCGGGGCGGACCTGCCGCAGGTGCCATTGCTGGATCCGGTCCCGTCGTTGTCGACGTTCCTGCGTGCGCTGCGCCGTGATCTGACGGCGGGGGAGCGCGCCGGCCTTGCCGTGGGACTGGAGGCAGCGCGGGCCCATGACGTGTTCGGCAAGCGGCCGGCGTCCTGGCGCAACTACGCCTGGGAGACCGACCACGTCCAGGCCCCGCTGCTGGTCGACGCCGACGGCGACCTGGTGCGCCCGTGGATCACCTGGTTCATCGACACCTCCACCAAAGTCATCACCGGTACCGCGGTCACCCCGGGCCATCCCTCCCGCGCGTCGGTACTGGCCGGCTTGCGCGCCGCAGTGGTGCGGGACGAGCCCTACGGCCCGGCCGGGGGAGTGCCGGAGCAGGTGAGGATGGACCGGGGCAAGGACTTCCTGTCGGCCGCCGTCATCACCGCGCTCGGCGCGATGGGCGTGACGGTCAAGGACCTGCCCGCCTACAGTCCGCACCTGAAAGGAACGGTGGAAAACCTCAACCGCGCCGCGGACCGGATGCTGTTCGCCGCCCTGCCCGGCTACACCGCCGGTCCCACCGGGCCCCGCTCGGGCCGCCGCGGACGCGCCGCCGGTTTCCAAAAGGCGGCATCCCCTCTGTCGTTCCAGGACTTCACCGCGGAGGTCCTGGAGTGGACAAACTGGTGGAACACCGCGCACCGCCCGAAATCTCTGTCAGGCCGTACACCGCTGGAGGCGTGGCAGGCCGATCCGACGCCTGTGACCGACATCCCCGCCGCCGACCTGTGGGCCTTCACCCTCGAGGACGACGGTCGACCTCGGAAACTGACCAGCCACGGCGTGAGCTGGCGTGGCCGCACCTACATCGCCGCGTGGATGACCGGCCAGGCCGGCCGCCAGGTCCGCGTGCGCTACATGCCGCACCACGACCACGAGATTGAGGTCTGCGACGCCAAGGGCCGCCACCTCGGTCCGGCGCACCTCGCGGACGCGGCCACCCCCGAGCAACTGCAGGCGCTGCGCGAAGCACGGGCGGAGCGCGCCCGGCGCCTGCGAGCCGATACGAAGGCCGCCGAACGCCTGCGCCGCCAGCGACTCGCCCCCACCACCAGCGCGAAGCCCGCCCAGCGGCTGGGAGCCGTCACGGCCGGCCAGGCCGACCGTGAACTCGCCGCCGATGACTACACCGACGTGGCACGGCTCGCACTGCCGGATCTGATCCCGCCCGCCCCACCCCCGGCGCACTGGCGCACCCCGCCCGCCCTGGCGGCCGGCACAAAGCCACCCCCGCCTGCTCCCGCTCCCGTCGACCCGCCGGTGGACGCTCCGCTGGCATCTGGCACCGACCCCGCAGGAGACACCTGGTGACCGCGGCCGCCTACCAGTACGTTGACCTGCCCGACGCGGCCGTCGTCACCACCCGGGCCCTGCTGGCCGCGCGGGAGAACATCACGGACACCGTCGCCGCGCGCGCGATGATGTGCATCCACGGCGGCGCCGGCTTCGGCAAGACCCTCGCGGTCAACACCTGCCTGCACGAACTCGAACCCGGCGAGGACGTCCGCCGGGTCACTTTCCGCGCCCGCCCCACCGCCCGCGCCGTGCGCTACGAACTGTTCACCGCCCTCGACCTGCCCGGCGAACCACCGCGCCATCCCAGCGAGTTCGACCGCCTGCTGAAGAACGCCCTGGCCGAACACCCCCGCACCTTCCTCGTCGACGAGGCCCAGTGGCTCAACGGCGAGGCCTTCGAATACTTCCGCTACCTCTGGGACGAACCCACCACCCGCTTCGCGGTCGTCTTCGTCGGCGGCGAGGGCTGCCACACCGTGCTGCGCCGCGAACCGATGCTCTCCTCCCGCGTCTTCATCTGGCAGCACTTCACCCGCCTCACCCCCGACGAAGTCCAGCAGGTCATCCCCCTGTTCCACCCGGTCTGGGCCGACGCCGACCCCGACGACATCGCTTTCGCCGACAGCCACGCCGCACACGGCAACTTCCGCGCCTGGGCCCAGCTGACCGCCCACACCCGCACCGCGCTCGCCCGCACTGGCCGGCCCCGGGCGGACCGGGAACTGCTGCGCTGGGCCTTCAGCCGCCTGGCATGACCACCACCCGCCGCACCCCGCCGCCCGTCACCGTCGTCATCGACCGCAACGATGACGCACTCCACACCCACACCGCCCTGGCAGCCCACGATCCCGCCGCCGGCCGGATCACCCTGCACCCCGGGCCGGGCACCACCAGCGACACCGCTCTCGCCCACGACCTCCTCGCAGCCCTGGGCAAACCGCCGTTACTGCCAGGCCGCTTCCCCGCAGGCCGACAGCCAGCATGGGAGGCCGCCATCGCTTGGATCGCGGCCCTGCCCATCACCCGGCTGACCGTCCTGCGCGCCCACCGGCTCACCTCTCGCCGCGCCGAACGTCTCCTGCACTTGCGCGCCTTCACCGCATCGGCCTGACTCTGGTCTGCCACCGCCCCCACCTGCCCGCGGCCCTGCATCAGGCCCTGCAGAGGGTCGACCACACCGTCACCACCGACTTCCAGGCCGCCCGCCGCCACTGCTACGGCACCCCGGCCGCCGTACCCCCGCCCGCGGACGAACCCGGCCAGTTGGCAGATCGGTGGCTTACCCTGCCCGCGCTGGACCGCCTCGTCTCCTACGACAGCCCCGTCTCCTGCACTGCCCCGTGCACACCGCCACCGATCACCTTCCGGCACCGCCCGCCACCCACACCCCTCACCCAGCAGACAGCCCGGGGAGCCGTCCGACGTCTGGCCGCCGCGACCGCCCACCCCCGCCTGGCCGCAGCCCTTGCCGCCACGCTATTCACCGGCGCCTCCTTCCAGCAGCTCGCCACCGCCCGCCCCGGCGACTACGACGACGCCGCGGCTACCCTGGCCCTGCATGACCGCGCCCGCTACACCGACGGCTGCGCCACCCACCCCGTGCCCCCGTGGGCACGCTTCTTCCTGAAGGCCGCCGTGCGCTTCGCCCGGCTCGCGCCCGGCCAGGACCAGCATCTGCTGGCCGCCCCCCATGACCGCACTCACCTGCTGCGCGTGGCGGAGACAGCCAGGCTGCGCCCGCCGCAGCCGCCCGTCGGCCAGCGCATCGGCCCTGCCGGCCGCATCCAGTGGGACTGGCGCGAGTGTAAGGAAGCACAGCGCTACGACGCGATGCTGACACGGCGCCGGGCCTCGTCCCCGCCTTGAGGCCGGACCATGGCCCCGATCCCTCACGGGGGAAGGGAGTGGTGCTGCGCGCTACGGCGGGCCGGGGGAGCGATCAGCAGATGGTGAACTCGGCGAACTCCACGTCGGTGAAGGCGATCCCCAGGCCGTGGCCACGCCGGCCTCCGTCCCGGAAGTAGGCGTGCCCCAGCGCGCGGGCGAGGATCACCATCTGCTGTTGCTCGCCCGCGCCGGCATCGCGGGCGGCGAACAGTTCGCGGGCCACCTCTCCCGACAGGTACTGGGTGATCAGCCTTACCCGCGGGTCGTCCGACGAGCCTGCCGGAGCGGCGAATCCGAACCGCGCCCTGGTGTAGAGGACAAAGCCGTCGGTCTGGGCCCGGACCCGCTGGCGGGCCCGCACCCGAGGCTGCCAGCGTGCCCTGACGGCCTCATCGATCATCCCCGCGTGCACTGGACTGGGTTGGCGGCGCATTCCCGATCTGGTGGTGGTCCACCGCTGCACCGTGCGCTGGGAGATCCCCAGAAGGACGGCCACCTTCTTCGTGGAGCCCTTTTCCGTCCTGAGCAGGAAACGGACAGCGGCGTCGCCAGTAGGCACGGGACGGCTCAGCAACGCTCGCTCAAGCCCCTGACGATCTCACCCATGCCTGCCTCCCGAGCGTTCTACCACCGCGATGGCTGCCGCACACCGGCCGTCTGTACTCCCAGATTTCTCACGCCAAGCCGCTCCCTCCGGCCAGTTCGGGCATCGCCAGGACACCACTGCGGATCCTCGGATAAAGGATCTGCAGCAACCCGAGCTCCAGGACCTCTTCCGGCGGTCACCGTGCACTCCAACCGATGTTTACGCTATCCGTACGCATTTGGTACGCGAAACGTGCGCCTATAGTTAGGGTTGCGGAGCAGGAGGTGCTCCATGCCTGAGCTGTTCGACGCGGTCGATGCGCTGGTCGCGTCCCGCTCTGCACTGCCGCCACCGGCGGAGCGCAAGCGGCTGCGCGCCGCGCATGGCCTGACCCTGGATGAGGTGGCCGAAGCACTGCAGGTGCGGCGCGCAACGGTCAGCGGCTGGGAGGCCGGTAAGACCGAGCCCAGGCCGCCGGAGCGTGACGCGTACGCGCGCCTGCTCGCCAAGCTCGCGGAGCTCTACCCCGCCGACTCCAACTCTGCGGCGGCCGCTGAGGACACGGCTGTTCCGAAGACCTTCGCGCATGTTCCCGCCCCGGTTCCGGAAGCGCGGCTCGTATCCACAGCTCCGGCCTCCGAGGCTGCGGACATGACCGCCGAACACAACACCCAGACCCGCTTCACCACCAACGCTGCTGCTCCGGAGGGCGCGTCGCGTCCGGTGGCCATGCCCAGGCCATCGTCGACGTCGCGCCGCCCGGCCGGGCGGAAGGCCGCCCCGGCGAACACTCCGGCCGGCAGCGCGGACCCGCGCTTCGTCAACGGTCCGCTCGCGGTCGTCGACGTGGATGACGACGGCCAGGTCCTCGCGCACTGCGTCGGCGGCTTGGTCCTGGACGTGCCCGCCAAGTCCCTTCCGTCTCTGGTCGACTGGACCTTGAAAGAGGCCCGGCTCGGGCAGCCGAAACTGTCCGGCCCGGGCAAGGACGCCGACCCGCTGCTCGTCCTCACCCAAGCCGCGGTGGAGCGCTATGGCTTGCCGGTCGCCCTCACCGAAGAAGAGCGGCTCGCCGGGCGGATCCCGGAGGGCCACAAGGCCGTCAAGCAGCTGGCCCGCGCGGAGTGGAAGCTGACCAAGAGGGGTTTCGGGCCGTGGGCGCGGATCTACCGCCCGGCCAAGGGCTCGGAGCGGGCCTGCGTGCAGCTGTGCATTCCGTCGTGGCACGCGCTGGACTCCCGTCACTGGGCGGGGCCGGGCAGCTGGCCCCGGCGGAACTGGCCCGGATCCTGGGCGTGTTCGCGTCCCGGGTGATGACGCCGCGCGGCTCCACCGCCGTCACGGGCCTGGAGCTGATGACCGCGCTGCACCCGCCGACCCACGCCGTGCGTGACGAGGCCACCGGCGGCTTCAGGAAGTCGGAGACTAAGACGCCGGGCTCGCTGGGCGAAGATCCGGTCGACTGCGCGCCGTGCGAGGCCCCCGACGGGCACCCGCTGCTCAAGGACTTGCCCCGCTTCCACGTCCGCGGCCCGGGCGAGAAGCTGTTCGAGGAGGCCTTCGACTGGGCGCGCCCGCTCACCGACGCCGAATGCATGCGCCGCAACCTGGTCGGCCTGGACGTCAACATGGCGTTCGCGGCCGGGGCCAACGGCCTGGTCGTCGGCCTGGGCGAGCCAACCCGTGTGAAGGCGCCGGTGTTCGATGCGAAGCTCCCGGGGAGCTGGCTGGTCGACCTGTCCCACGTCGACCTGTCGAGGGTGAAGGTCGCCAAGGACAAGTGGGCGGAGCTGGACGCGAGTCTGCTGCCCAGCCCGTTCACGCCGAAGGGCGAGCGCCCTGAGGGGTCGGCCTGGTACGCGACGCCGACGGTGGCGTACGCGGTGGAGCTGGGCTACGAGGTGCGCCCGATGGAGGCGTGGGTGCGCTACGAGAACGGCCGTTACCTGGACGGCTGGTACAACCGGCTGCGGGACGCGTTCCTCGCCACGATGGCCGACCTCGGCGTGCACGCCGACATGGCGCCGGCCGACTTCCTGGCGGCGATGGACGGCTGGCGCGGGCGGGACCCGCAGCTGGCGATCGTCGTGGACGCGGTCAAGGCGACGGTCAAGGGCGGCCTGGGCAAGCTGCGCGAGCGCCCGCGCGGGGAGGGCTGGAAGCCCGGCGAGCCGTGGCGGGCCCTGTCCCGCCCGACCTGGCGGCCGGACATCCGCGCGGCGGTCATCTCCCGCACGCGGACCAATCTCCACCGCAAGATCGTCAAGCATGCGGCATTCACCGGCCAGTACCCAGTAGCGATCCTGTCCGACTGCGTTGTGTACGCGGCCGACGGCGAGAGCCCGCTGGACTTCCTGCCCTACCGGGACGGCAAGCCGCTGCCCGGCGGCTTCAAGCTCGGTATCAACCCGGGCCTGGTCAAGCACGAGGGCACCCAGACTGTCCTGTGGGGCGAAGAGGTCCGCGAGCGCTTCAACGCTCCGGAGCTCAACCTCGCCCGGTACATCAAGGACGGCACCGTCACCGACCAGGACACCGGAGAGTAGGCAGACCGCGATGAGCCTGTTCGGCAACGGCCTGGACGCCGCGGTGCAGAAGGCGTTCACCCGCCCGGCGCCCAAGAGCGCGGGCGCACAGATGCGCTACCTGGTCAAGCAGCTCAAGGGCACCAAGGCCGTCGCCCAGATACTGCGCATCTCCCAGCGCACCGTCGAGCGGTACGTGAAGGACCAGTTCAAGAAGCCGCGCCCTGACCTCGCCGCCCGCCTGGAGACCGAGGTGAAGAAGCGGTGGCAGCCACAGATCCGCGCCAAAGCCCGGCTGCAGGCGGCCACCACCGGCGGCATCGTCATCGACACCCGCGCCCGCATCGGCTACACCGCGCCGATCGGGTCGACGGACGAGGACCGGCTCCGGCACCTGACCCGTCGCCCTGCCGCCGCAGTACGCCGCCCGCCTCTTCGACGCCCAGGAGCAGGGCGCCACCGACCAGCAGCTCCAGCAGATCGCCGCCGAAGCACTCAAGGAGGTGTACTTCCAGGACCACGGCCGCCGCGCCGGCCAGCTGGAGGATGTCCGCTTCACCGACATCGCGCACTTGGAGTTCGACCTTTGACCCACCGTCGCCTGGAAATCCGGGGCAGGTTGCTGTGGTCGGGACCACGGCGTACGGGCTTCGGCGGGGCTTCCGTGCCGTGCTGCCATCAGTGCGGCGGCGTCAGGCGAGGGACGTCGGCGAGGGAGAGGTCGGGTCGGGGGCGATGCCAGCGTGCAGGGTGGCGCCACCGGCCGGAGGCACACCCGGTCCTCATCGACGGAGGCCAGGGCCCTGAACCCGTCCCATTTGGGTTATGCGCTGTTGAGCTGTCCACGGCTATCGGCCAGCGTCATGTCGATCACAGGGTGGCGGGTGCACTTCACCCGGCGAGACCTCGCGTGGCCGGGAAGTGAGCCCATTCATACGGGAGTTCAATGCGCTGTTCGACGGTCTGGATCAGCGGCTGGATGACCTGGGCGTGCCCGAAGGTCAGCCGTTCCTGATCAGTCCGGCGGCCGAGTACGACCTCGCCTTGCGGCCCGGCCGGCGTGGTCGCGGGCCGGCCGCTGTGAAGGGACGGGAGACCGGGTGGTCAGAAGGAATAGGGCCCGAACCGGCCCCACATGATGACCGCGGCGACGATGAGCAGGATCGCGTTGAACCCGATGGCCTGCGGCTCCTTGCGGCGGGCGTGGAGGCCCATGGCCAGGACCATGATCACAGCCAGGCCGGTGGCGGCCAGCGGGGTGAGCACGGTGGCGATGTCGAAAGCGCCCGGCAGGATCAGCCCGAGGGCGCCGGCGAGTTCGGCGACGCCGATCAGACGCACCACGGGTGTCGAGACGTCACTGACCCACGGCAGCTGGGACATGAGCTTTTCGCGGGGCTGGGTGGACTTGGTGACGCCGGCCGCGACGAACAACGCGGCGAGGACGCCCTGCAGGATCCACACGAACACGTTCATCGGAGCGGAGACCTTCTTCTTCGGATCCGCCGCGGCGGATGAGGAGTGATCGGGTCAGGCTTCCACGGGGGAGAGCTGGGAGGCGTCAGCCGGTGAAGACGCGCTCGGCTTCGTCGCGCTGGGTGTGCAGGTCCCAGTAGAGAGGGGCGATGTCCTCGGCCTCGGCGGTCGGGATTTCGGGAGGGCCGCCCGCGCCGATCCACACGCCGATGGCGACGTGCGCGGCCTGGATACCGGTGCCGGCCAGCTCCTTGTGCAGGTTGAGCGCCCAGTTGCGCAGCGCCGCCTGGGCGGGTTGACGTTGCCGAGCATCGGGATGGGGTCGACCGAGCCGGCGCCGTTGGTGAAGAGCAGGGTGCCCGCGCCGGCCTCACGCATCGCGGGCAGGACGGCCTGGGTGGCGGTGATGGCGCTGTTGAGCAGGAAGTCGATCCATCCCTGTACATCGGAGGGGCTGGTCTGGGACGGGGAGGTGAGGTTCACGGAGGCGATGCTGGGAGCGGGGGAGTGCTCCAGGACGTCGATGCCGCCGAAGCGGGTGGCGGCGTCCTTGAGGGCCTGGGTCAGCGCGTCGTGGTCGCGCACGTCCGCCGG